>JBEIHL010000045.1:0-9843 GCA_040381375.1 Opitutaceae bacterium | reverse complement strand
AGTTGAGCGGGGAGCGTTGAGCGTGGAGAGCGAAATCAATCGGCGGGCGAAAAATTCGACCGGTCGGGGTTACGCGAGCGCGGCAAACCGGACTCTCCATGCTCCACTCTCAAGTCTCAACTCCGCCCCCACGTTTCCCCCTTGCGCTCCCGCAGCCCACGCGTACTCCGTTCATGGCAACTCATGACCAAGGTTGCCACGTCCACCGCCGCGACAGCGGATACCGACTTCTATCTGCCGGCCGATGCGTTTTTCCGGGCCAACATCCCGACTGCGCTCACGTTCGACGACATCTCGCTCGCCACGCTTTATTCGGACATCCTGCCCAAGGATGCCGATACCTCGACTTCGCTGAGCGAGTCGTTGCGGCTGCAGATTCCGGTGATTTCGTCCGACATGGACACCGTCACCGAGTCGCGCATGGCGATCGCGATGGCGCTCAACGGTGGCCTCGGGCTCATCCATTACAACATGCCTGGGCGCGACCAGGTGAAGGAAGTCGCCCGCGTGAAACGGCACATTCACGGCCTGATCCAGGATCCGATCACCGTCACCCCCGGCCAGCTCATCGGCGACCTGCTCGCGATGATCGAGGCGAAGCGGTTCGCGTTCTCCACCTTCCCGGTCGTCGACGAAAACGGGAAGCTCGCCGGCCTGCTCTCCGGCAATGTGGTCAAGGATCGCTACAAGTCGAAGAAGGTGTACGACGTGATGACGCCCCGGGCCCAGCTCATCACCGAGAAGAAGCGGGCCGTCGCCAAGGATCCGATCAAGGCGGCGGACACGTTTTTCTCCCGGAATGTCGGCATCAATAAGATGCTCGTCGTCGACGATGACGACCAACTGCGCGGGCTCGTCACGGCCTCCGATGTGGAGCGGATCAACGCCGAGTCGAAATCACACCGGAAGCCGTCACGCGACGCCGAGTTCCGCCTCGTGGTCGGCGCCGCCCTCTCGCCGGTCCGCAAGCCCGACGGCACGCTGGACCGGGACCGGATCATTGAACACGTGGGCAGCCTCGTCGCGGAGGACGTCGACTGCATCGCCGTATCCACGGCGCACGGACAGACCGCCGGCGTCGGCGAGGTCGTGAAGCTGGTGCGCGGCGCCTTCAAGGATCTCACCCTCATTGCCGGCAACGTCACCTCCGGCAGCGGCGTGGAGTTCCTCGGTGCCTGCGGCGCGAACGCGGTCAAGATCGGCCAGGGCCCCGGCTCGATTTGCACCACCCGCATCGTCGCGGGCGTCGGGATTCCGCAGCTCACCGCGTTGCACGTCGCGGGTGCGGGCGCCAAGAAAGCCGGCGTCAGGCTGCTCGCTGACGGCGGCATCACAAAGAGCGGCGACATCGTGAAGGCGCTCACGCTTTCCGACGCGGTGATTCTCGGCGGTCTGCTCGCCGGCTGCCGCGAGGCCCCGGGAGAGATTCTCGAGATCAACGGCAAGGTCTACAAACAGTACCGCGGCATGGGCTCGCACGCGGCGATGAAGGCCGGCAGCGCCGCGCGTTACGGCCACGACAAGAACGACACGACCCGCAAAGTCGCGGCGGAAGGCATCGAGGCCCTCAAGGAAGTGTCCGGCTCCGTCGACGACGTGCTCGCCAATCTGATCGGCGGCGTGCAAAGCGGAATGGGCTACCTCGGCGCCAGGAATCTGCCTGAGCTGCGCAGCAAGGCGCGTTTCATCCGGGTCAGCCCGGCCGGTCAGAAGGAAGCCGCGCCGCACGACGTGATCGAAGTTTCCACCCGCGCCACCCAGACGTGAGCCGCCGTCCAAGCTTCCCTTACCTCCCATGGCCAACGCCCCGCGCAAAACCCTGCTCGCCATCGGCGCGCACTATGACGACTGCGTCTTCGGCATTCCCGGCATCCTGCTCCAGGCCGCCCTGCAGAACCACCGCGTCGTCATTCTTTCCCTGATCGGCGACTACACCAACTGGCCGCCGGCGAAGACGCGGGCCGCGGAGTTGAAGGAATTGAGCCAGACACTCGCGCACTATCACGGCATCGAGCACCGCTTCCTGAACTACGCGTCCGGCCGGTTTCACCTCAATGACGAGAGCAAGCGCGCGGTGGCCGAGGTGATCGCGGACGTCCAGCCCGACATCGCGTTTGCCCTGTGGCCGGATGATCGCCACGCCGACCACGAAGCCGCCGCCGCTATCTGCAAGGCTACGCTGCGGCTCGCGCCGAGGATTCTCGACAACGACAAGGTAAAGGTGCCGGGTCGGGTGTATTTTTACGACAACGGTCCCGGGCACACGATCGGTTTCGAGCCCAACACGTTTGTCGATGTCAGCGACGTCTGGCCGACTGCCATGGAGTGGCTGGGGCAGTTGATGGCGTTCGTCCGTCAGAAGCCCTACGACGAGTCCGCGCCCGACGCGGCCGTAACGGCAAAGACGACCCTCGCCCGCTACCGCGGCGCAAGCTGCGGGGCCAAGTACGCCGAGGCGCTGTGGGCGATGGAGCGGCGGCCGACGACTTTGTTCTAGGCCAAACGGCCTCAAGGCAGAGGAGACCACGAAACACCCGAAATAGACGAAAAGTCTGAGAATTCCGCCGGCGAGGCGGGCCTCGAACTTTTCGTGTGTTTCATGTGTTTCGTGGTTCCACCCCGGTCTGGTTAGGTCGCGTCACGTCATGCCCGGGCTTTTTGTTTGCCCTCGCCCGCCCCGTCGCGTTTTCCCTTCACGGCAACAGGGTTTCTTTCGCGACTCGGTTGCCACTTTTTTCGCAACCATGTCCCTGCTCCCCTTCACCAGCCAGCTCATCGCCGACGTCGGAATCTCCCTCGGCGATGAGGGCAAAGGTCGGTTGATTCCCGAAGTCGCCGACGAACTCCGCGGCACCAACGCGCCCGTCTCGGTTGTCCTCAAGGTCAACGGCGGCGCCAACTCGGGCCATACCGCAGGCGGCATCAAACTGAACCTCCTGCCTGCCGGCGTCGTCGTCCGCGATGCCGCGCACCTGTGCATCGGCAGCGGCGTCGTGGCCGACCCGCGCAAGATCTGGTGGGAAACGCGCCCGCTCGAGCACAAGGGCCACGCGATCCTTTCCCGGCTGCTGATCGACGAACGCACGCTCGTCTCGGATCTCACTCATCGGCTGCTCGACCTCGCCTGGGAAGACTACCGCGTGAACGTGCTCGCGGAGGAGCCGCGCGGCTCGACCGGTCGCGGCATCACGCCCGCCTACCTCGACGAGGTCGGGCAGCAGCAGATCACGTTTTCGGATTTTCTCGCCGGCCCGAACTACTTCGCACGCAAGCTGGCCCAGCGCGCCGACCGCGCCTGCCGCACGATCCAGCACGTGTGCCGCGTGAGCGCCGCGACGTGGGAATCGTTCTTCGAAAAACTCACCGTGGCCGAGCGCCGCGCCAACGCCGAGGCGGTGGAACTCGGCGTGTTCCCCGCGGAGGAGTTCGATTTCACCCGCTTCCGCGGCCGCGAGGCGTTCAGCCTGAACCTCGAGGAGCTGACGGCGACCTACTGGAAGGCGGGCACCGCGCTCGCCCGGAACATCGGCGAAGTCCGCGAACTGGTCCTCCGCGAAATGGCCGCGGGCCGCACCATCATCGGCGAATTCGGCCAGGCCTACTGGCTCGACAAACGCCACGGCTTCTCGCCGAACGTCACGGCGTCGCACACGTTCACCCCGGAATTTTTCGAGAGCGCCGGCATCCCGGTGCAACGCATCCACACCTTCGGCGTCGCTAAGGCGTACGACACCAAGGTGGGCACGCACACGTTCCTCACCCAGATGGACGAAGCGCATCCGCTCAGCGCGAAGCTGAAGCAGATCGAGTTCGGCACCAGCACGGGCCGGCAGCGCATGGTGGGTTGGTACGACGCGGTCGAGAAGGGTGACGCGCTGCGCTACGGCGGTTTCCAGGACCTGATGATCAACAAGCTCGACGCCCTCACGCACAGCGGCGAGTGGCGTGGCGATCTGCTCATCTGCACCGCTTACGAGTCCACCGACGGCCGGCGTTTCCAGCACGTGCCGCGCAACGAGGCCGTGCGGAAAACGCTGCGGCCGGTTTACACCCGGCATCCCGGCTGGACCGAGGACGTCTCGCAGGTGCGGCGCTTCGCCGAGCTCCCGCTGAACGCCCAACGCTACGTTGGCGCCATGATGAAGAGCCTGCTGCAAGTGGCGTTCCCGGGCGAACTGCACCCGGCGGTCGACCGTCTGCCCAATCTGCGCTACCTGGGCGTCGGCCCCGAGCCGTCCCAGATCATCAAGGACGTCCCTGCGACGGCGGAGCTTGTCCGGCTGGCTTAGGGTGGAGCTGCGACCCGCCCGACCGCCCGGCTCTTCCACGCCGCGGCCTTCCTCAAAAATCCTGTAGCCGCCCCTCGCCTGAACCGCGCTCGGGCTGAATGCGCGCCATGATTTCGCCGAGCAGGTAGATCGATCCGGTCACGACCAGGACGTCGTCCGGCCCGCCCGCCGTGCAGGTGTCCGGCGTCGGAAAGAGCCCCTCGACCGTCGCCCGCACCACGCGGCCGCGAAAGGTCGGCGGCACCCAGGCTTCCAACTCGGCGTGACTGCACGCCCGCGCCTGCTGCGGCACCACGAGGTGAATCTCGCGCGCCTGCGGCGCGATCGTCGTGAGCAGGGGGCCGCGCCCGCGCCTCGCCCAACGCCCCGGTGATCACAACCGGCGCGCGCCCCGTTTCCTCGATCAGATGCCGCAGGTTCGACTCCAGCACCTGCGCGCCTTCGGGATTATGCGAGGCATCGAGAATCATCATCCGGCCGCCCAGCCACACGCGCTGCCAGCGGCCGGGCCAGTCGACCTGAGTGAGGCCGCGGGCGATGACGTCATCCGTCACCCGCCAGCGCGCTCCGAGAGTTCGGGCCGCAAGCGTGGCGGTCGCGGCATTCCAGCGCTGGTAGTCGCCTTCGAGATTCGTGGCCGGGTACGCGGCGAGGTCCTCGCCGTACACGTCTGCCACGGCCTGCAACGGCGCCCCGCGCTCCACCGCGATGGCCCGAATGGCCCGCTCCGCCTCGGGCGGCATGCGTCCGATCACCACCGGGCGGCCCGGCTTGATGATGCCCGCCTTTTCCCGCGCGATGCCCGCGATCTCGTGGCCCAGAAACTCACAGTGGTCGAGGCCGATGGAAGTGATCACGCTGACCTCGGGCATCACGACATTCGTCGCGTCGAGGCGGCCGCCGAGCCCGACCTCGATCACGGCAATATCGCAGCGCCGGCGGGAGAACTGCAGCAGCGCCATTGCCGTCATGAACTCGAAGAAGCTGGCATGGTCGTCCGGTTGCGCGGCCGACACCTGCTCGGCGATGGGACGCAGTTCGCGTACGTAGGCGACGATCTCCGCTTCACTCAGCATCCGGCGATCGACCTGGACGCGTTCGCCGAGTTTGACCAGGTGCGGCGACGTGTAGAGCCCGGTGTGCCAGCCGGCCGCGTGCAGGATCGCATCGAGCATGGCCGAGACGGAGCCTTTGCCATTCGTACCCGCCACGTGGACACACGGCACGGCCCGCTCGGGATGCCCGATCGCCGCGGTCAGCGCGTTCATCCGATCGATGCCGAACTTTCCGCCGCGCGCCTTCAGGGCGAACAGATATTCGGTGGTGGCCGCATACTCGGCCGCGGGATCGGCGCGGGACATGGGGAAATCAGCGGGAGCGCGGTCGGATCGCCACCGCGCGGACCGGGCCCACGCCATCGACGAATCCCCGCCTGAATCGAAACTTCAGCCCAGCGATGCCGCACTTGACGCCGCCGACGGCGGCGCGACTTTGCGGCGCACGTGCAGTGCGCTCAGGAGATCGAACAAGCGTTCGCGCATTTCGAGTCGATTCACGATCTGATCGACGAGCCCGTGCTTGAGCAGAAATTCGGCGGTTTGGAAACCCGGCGGCAGCGTCTGCTTCGTCGTGTCCTTGATCACCCGCGCACCGGCAAACCCGATCAGCGCCCCCGGTTCGGCGAGAATAACATCGCCCAGCGTCGCGAAACTCGCCGTCACTCCACCCATCGTCGGGTGAGTCAGCACCGAGATGAACGGCAATCCGGCCTCCGCCAGGCGACCCAGCGCCGCGCTCGTCTTCGCCATCTGCATCAGGGAATAAATGCCCTCCTGCATGCGCGCGCCTCCGGAGGCGCTGAAGATGATGCAGGGCAACCGGCGTTTGGTCGCCCGCTCGATCGCGCGCGTGATTTTTTCGCCCGCCGCGGCGCCCATCGCGCCCCCGCAGAAACGGAAATCCATAACCGCGATCGAAACCTCGAGTCCGAGAATCCGGCCGGTCCCGCAGATGACTGCTTCCGGCAAACCGCTCTCCTTCTCGTAGCGCTTGATCCGGTCGGGATACGGCTGTGAATCGACGAACTTCAACGGGTCGCTGGACTTCACCAGGGCGTCGGCCTCCACAAAGGTTCCCTCGTCGATCAGCCTCGCTAGGCGCGCACGGGCCCCGATGGGAAAATGGTGACCGCTGCGCGGCACGACCATCTGGTTGTCCTCGACCTCCTTGTTGAAGACGATGTCACCCGAGACGGGATCCTTCGTGTAGAGGCCTTGGGGAATGTCCTTCTTCCGGGACTTGCGAACCGAATAGGTCGGTTTGTCGAAATGCATAGCGAATCAGCCGTGGCCGAAGGTGACGACGTCGAGGCTCAACGCGCCCGCCCGCCGCAGGGCGCGGGCACAACTGTTGAGAGTGGAGCCGGTCGTGAAAACATCGTCGACGAGGATGTAATGGAGACCCGGATTAAGGGATGCGCCCGGAGCGAGTGCAAAGGCATTTTTGAGGTTCGCCATGCGCGTGCGGCGGTCGAACGCGGTCTGGGTCTCGGTGTCAACCACGCGCTGCAGCACCGCCTCCACCCGCGTACCGGGCCCGGCGGCCTCCACCAGCGCCTCCGCGAGGAGCAAAGCCTGGTTGTAGCCGCGTTCCCGCGCCTTGCGCGGATGCAGCGGCACCGGCACGACCACGCCGCCCCGCACGTTGGCCAGCACATGTGGCGCGCGGCGAAAAATCTCCGCCATTTCCGCCAGCACGTGCAGCCCGCGGTGATATTTCAACTCGATCACCAGCGCCCGGGCCGGCCCCTTGAACAACACCGCGGTCCGCCCCTCCCCGTAAGCCGGCTCGAGCCCCTCGCATTTCACGCACTGCCGCGCGCCCTCCACCTCCCCGTAAAACGGATGCCCGCAGGTCGAACAGTGCGGTGGCCGCACCCAATCCAACTGCGCCACGCAGCGGGCACACAGGTGCCGGAAACCCGCGCCCGACGTGGGCGTCGCCCGAGCGGCCTTGGATTCCTCCGGTTCCACCACGCCCCGGCAAAACACGCACGATGGCGCAAAAACAACATCGCTCCAACCCCGCAAGAACTCGCGCGTATCCATGACCCAGCACGTGCATCCCCGTTCGGGCCTCGCAACCCTGTCTGAGCCCAATTCCCGGTATTGCCAACTCCCCGTTATCCGACCTCTGACCTCTGACATCGGAAATCCGCCGCGCCCGGTCAGTAGAACACCTTCATCAGAAACAGACCTTGCGGCGGGGCGGTCTGCACGGCCGGGACGCGCCGGCCGCCCTCGAGCAATGCGCGCACGTCAGCGAGCGAGAGCCGGCCCTCCCCTACCGCCACCAGCGCGCCCGTCAGGCTGCGCACCATCTTGTAGAGAAATCCGGTGGACTCCGCCGTGATCGTCAGCCGCCGGCCGCGCCGCACCACGTCGAGCCTGTGCACGTCGCGCACGGTGTCCTCGCGCTCCGGTCCGTTCAGCGCGGTGAACGCCCGGAAATCATGCCGGCCGGTCAGGAGCTTCGCCGCCGCTTGCATCGCCGGCACATCGAGCGGCTTGAGCACGACCCAGGCAAACGGACGCGTAAACGGGTCCGCATCGCCGAGGTGCACGCGATACTCGTACCGTTTGCCCTTCGCCTTGAAGCGGGCGTGAAACGTCATCGGCACCGCCCGCACCGACTTCACCTGTATCCCCGGCGGCAGGACGCGCAGCGCCAGGAGCAGTTTCTCCGGTCCGTGCCCCCACGCCGCATCGAAATGAAACACCTGGCCGTGCGCGTGCACGCCGGCATCCGTCCGCCCGCTGCCGTGAATCCGCGCCGGCGCCTTGAAGATCTGCGCCAGCCGCGCCTCGATGACATCCTGGATCGCGGTGCCGCCGGCCTGACTCTGCCAGCCCGCGAAGGTCGTGCCGTCGTAGGCGCACACGCATTTCCAGCGGCGGAGTTCCGGCGCCGGGGATTCGGTCGGTGGTGCGCGCCCGCTCACGGATCGGTTTCCTCGAGGGGCGGCGGGTGACCGAACTTCTGCAGGAGGAAGTCCTGCAGGATCAGAGTGGCGGAACGCGAATCGATGATTCCGCTCGCCCGCACGTCGCGACGCTTGGACTTCGAGATGGTCGATTCCGCTTCGTAGCTCGTGAGCCGCTCGTCGACGAGGTGCACCGGCAGTTTTACCTCGGCGCGGAGCCGCGTGGCAAAGGCTTCGACCTCCTTCGCCTTGAAGCCCACGGAGTCGTCCATGTTCAACGGATACCCGAGCACGAGATCCGTGATCCGACGCTGCCCAACCAGCGCCACCAGCGCCTGCCAGCGCTTCGCGGGATCGGGCTCGGTCAACGCCGGCAGCGGCGTGGCCACGCCTAGCTCATCGCCATAGCTCAGCCCGATCCGGCGGGTGCCGTAGTCGAGTCCCAGACAACGCATCGCGCCATACCGAAGCGCCCGCGGGAACGGCGCAATTTCAATTGCGACGCGCGCACTTCCGGCTCTCTTTCCCCGCGATGGCCTCCACGCCGCCCGACCTTTCGCCCGCCGAGCTCGCGCGCTACAGCCGCCAGATTCTGCTCGAGCGGTTCGGCGTGGCCGGGCAGCAGAAACTCGCGGCCGCCCGGATCCTGGTGATCGGCGCCGGCGGACTCGGCAGCCCGGCCGCGCTCTACCTCGCCGCCGCCGGCGTCGGCACCCTCGGCATCGCCGACTTCGACCAGGTGGAGGAACACAACCTGCAGCGCCAGTTGCTCCACGACACTCCGTCCGTTGGTACGCCCAAGGTCGAATCGGCCGTCGCCCGCCTCGCCGCCGTCAATCCTTTCATCCGCGTCGTGCCCCATGCGGACGGAGTTACGGCGGAAAACGCGATCGCTCTCTTTTCGGGCTACGACGTGATCGTCGACGGCACCGACAATTTCGGCGCCCGCTATCTCAACAACGACGCGGCGTGCCTCGCACGGCGTCCGCTCGTGTACGGCAGCGTCTTCAAGTTCGACGGCCAGGTCGCCGTCTTCGACCCGGCAACCGGCGGACCGTGTTACCGCTGCCTGTTTCCCGCGCCGCCACCGGCCGGCAGCGTGCCGGGGTGCGGCGAGGCCGGCGTACTCGGTGCGCTCTGCGGCGTCATCGGCAGCCTCCAGGCACTCGAGGCCATCAAACTGGTCACTGGCATCGGCGAGCCCCTGCGGGGCCGGCTGCTGACGTACCATGCGCTGGACCAGAATTTCCACACGCTCACTCTGCCGCGCGATCCCGGTTGTCGGGTATGCGGCACCCACCCTTCGATCCGTGAGATCGATCCCACCCGCTACGCTGCGGCCTGCGCCGCACCGCCCGCACCCGCTCCCGCCATGTCCACTCCCGACGTTCCGCTCGAAGTCTCGGTCGCCGAAGCCAGCCGCCTGCGTCAGTCCGCGCCCGAACGAACCTTGATCATCGATGTCCGCGAACCCTTCGAACTCGCGATTTGTCGGGTGGAGGGCGCCGAGCACATTCCGATGCGCCAGATCCCGGAGCAGGTCGACGCCCTGCCGCGCGACAAGCACCTGCT
>JBEIHL010000044.1:0-9844 GCA_040381375.1 Opitutaceae bacterium | reverse complement strand
GGGCCGGCTGACGGTGGGCGATCGGCCCACCGAGGGTTTGCTTCCCCTGGGAGCGCGGACGTCCTCGTCCGCATTTTTCGAACCTGCGGCCGGGGACGGCCGCGCTCCCAGGTCAGAGCTTGGCGTTCCGGAGCCGCAGCGCGTTGGTCACGACGGTGATCGAGCTGATGCTCATCGCGACGCTCGCGAACATCGGATTGAGCAGCCAGCCCGTCAGCGGATACAGGGCTCCGGCCGCCAGCGGGAGCCCCGCGAAATTATACGCAAAGGCCCAGAAGAGATTTTGTTTGATGTTCCGCAACGTGGCCCGGCTGAGGCGAACCGCGCGTACGAGGGCGGCAAGGTCGCCCTGGACGAGGACGATGCCGGCGCTGTGCATCGCAACGTCGGTGCCAGTCCCCATGGCGATCCCAACTTCGGCCGCCGCGAGTGCGGGCGCATCGTTGAGGCCATCGCCGGCGAAGACGACCCGCTCACCGAGGGCGCGATGTTCGCGCACGAGCTCCTGTTTACGAGCGGGCGTGACGCCCGCATGCCAGCCGTCGAGTCCGAGCTCCTGCGCGACGGCACGGGCCGTTTCCTCGCGATCGCCCGTCACCATCACGACGCGGATCCCCAACTGCTGCAGCGCGCGAATCGCGGCCGGCGTCGTGGATTTGATCGTATCCGCGAGCACAATCGTGCCGGCGTCTTGGCCGTCGACGGTTACGCCGACCACGGTGGAATACGCGGCGGCCGTGGCGGTGGCGTCGTGATGCGGCACCGCGAGCGCGCGGCCCACCTCGACGCGCCGGCCGGAAACGCGGGCGCGAATCCCTGCGCCCGGCTCGGCGACGAAATCGTCGCCCGGGGGCAAATCCAGTTTGCGTTCGAGCGCGGCGGCGACGATTGCCCGGGCGAGCGGATGTTCGCTCGGCGATTCCGCCGCGGCGGCCAGCGTGAGCAGCGTGTCGGCATCGAATCCGGCGGCCGGGCTGAGGGCGACGACCCGCGGGGTGCCGGCCGTGAGCGTCCCGGTCTTGTCGATCAGCAGCGTGGTGGCACCGCTCAGCCGCTCGAGCGCCGCGGCATCCTTCACGAGCACCCCGGCCTGGGCTCCGCGGCCGATTCCCGTCACGAGCGAGACCGGAGTGGCGAGTCCGAGCGCGCACGGGCACGCGATGATGAGCACCGCCATGGCGTTCAAGAGCGCGTGAACGAAACGCGGCTCGGGGCCGACGAAAAGCCAGATTCCAAACGTCACCGCGGCGAGCACGAGCACGACCGGGGTGAACCACGCCGCGACCCGATCGGCGAGCCGCGCGATCGGGGCCTCGCTCTCCTGCGCCTCCTCGACGAGACGGATGATCTGGGCGAGCAGCGTGTCGCGACCGACCCGTTCCGCCTGGAGGACGAACGAGCCGGTGGTGTTGAGCGTGCCGGCGCTGACGCGATCATCCGTCCGCTTGGCGACCGGCACGGGCTCGCCGGTCAGCATCGATTCGTTGATCTCCGTCGCTCCGTCGGTCACGCGACCGTCGACCGGAACGTTCTCGCCGGGCCGCACGCGCAGTCGGTCGCCGGGCTGCACGGCCTCGAGGGCAACATCCTCTTCGCGGCCTTCCGGGCCGATGCGATGCGCGATCTTCGGCGTGAGGCTCATCAGCGCCCGGATGGCGGCGTCGGTGCGCGCGTGCGCCCGCTGTTCCATGATCTGACCGAGCAGCACGATCGTCGTGATGAAAGCGACGGCCTCGAAATAGAGCGGCACGCCGTGCGCAGTTTGCAGGGCCGCGGGGAAATCATTGCCGAACAGGGTCGCGCCGACGCTGAAAAGGTAAGCGGCGCCGGTGCCGGTGACGATCAGCGTGAACATGTTCGTGTCACGCTCGCGAATCGATTTCCACCAGCGGCGATTGAGCGGCGCTCCGGCCCAGAAGAAAATCGGGGTCGTCAGGATGAACTGGATCCAGGCAAGGTGCGGCGGGTTGAACCGATGGAAAAAATCCGGCGCCACCATCGCGCCCATGGCGAGCGCGAGAACGGGGACACTCAGCGCGAGGGCGATCCAAAACCGCGGCCGCAGGTAACGCTCGTGCGGCAGACCCATGTAGACGGGCGCGCGCGAATCGGCGGGAGACGGGGAATCGGCGTGGGAATACATCGGTCAGTCGGACGGAACCCGGGGACGGAGATTTTGGGAACGCGGCCGTCCCCGGCCGCAGGAATCGGAATGCGGCCGAAGGCGGCCGCGCTCCCAGGGATCAACTAACTCGCTTCCTTCGCCTGGGCCGCGCGCGACTCCCGCCGTTGATCTGGGCGACGATGCCCTCGAGGGCGGCGAGCCCGAAGCTGATCTTTTTGAAGAAAGACGCGTTGTGCGGGACGAGGATGAAGCGCGGATGTTTCGACCAGATCGTGCGGAGTTTCCCGTCGATGCGCACGGCCTCCGCGAGGGATTCGTTGCGGATGGGATTTCCGCCCTCGATGGAGATGCCGCCGTACGCAGCGGTCTCGAAGAAGATCACCGCGTCGTACCGGGCGAGCTCCTTTTCGAGCGTCGTGTTCACGGCGTGAAAGTAATCGTGAGGGAGACCCGGCCAGTACACGGCGCCGTCGATCGTGCCGCGGTCGCAGAGCAGCGTGCGGCCCGGAAAGAGTGCCGCCTGCACATCCTCGAGGTGACGTTGGACGTGATAGATCGCCGTCTGGGCGCAGCGTCGGGCGTGCGGTTCGCCGGAGCGCGGGAAGCCGCCCTGAAACAAAATCGTCGCGGCCTCGGGCACGATGACGACCCGTTCGCCGATCTCGCGCCGAAACAGATCGGCGGCGGTGGTCTTGCCGCCACCGGGGCCGCCGGTGAGGACGATGCGGCAGCGGGCGGGTTCGGGATCGGATTGTTTCATGGTGGGCGCTTGGGCGCGGTTTATGGTCACACCACCGGCACTTGTTCCGCAAGCCCGCTGGGAGCCGCCGCCGTGCGGGCGAGGCGGCGTTCCCAGTACCATGTGAAGAACACCGGTACGGAAAAAAGGGATACAAGGTCGAAGATCATCCCGCCGACCACCGGCAGCACCATCGGGATCATCAACTCGGAGCCGCGGCCGGTCGACCACAGCACCGGCACGAGCGAGAGCAGCGTGGTGGCGTTCGTCATGATCGCCGGCCGGCGGCGGCGGAGGCCGGCGTGAAAGACGCGCTGGTGCACCTCGGCGACCGACTTGGGCGGCGTCTTGAACTGTTGCTGGAGATAGGTGCCGAGGAGAATGCCGTCGTTGAACATGACCCCGAGCAGAACCAGGAAGCCGACGACGACGGCGGTGGTCATCTCCGCGCCCCAGAGCCAGACGAAGAAAAAGCCCCCGGCGGTTGTGACCGTGGCGTTGCACAGGATGATGATGCCGGTGATGAGCCAGGATCCGGTGCCGACATAGATCAGGACCACCATCACGGCCAGCGACGCGGCGATGATCCAGCGCAGCGCGGCGTCGGCCTTCAACTTCTGCTCGTAGCGACCAACCCAGCGAAACGTGGCTCCGGGCGGCAGTTCGAGGCGGCCGTCGGCCAGCGCGGCGCGGAGACGCGCGTCGGCGTCGCGCACGACCTCGACCTCGCCGCGACCGCGGGCGTTGAGCAGCACGTACTGCGTGCGCTTGCCGTTTTCCGAGCGGATCGTCATCGGCCCGACGGTGTAGGTGAGGCCGGCTTCGCTCGGACGTTGGGCGCTTACGCGAGGCGAGAGGCGAGGGGCGAGGGGCGAGAGGACGGACTCAATCGGTTCGCCGGCGGGGAGGGTGAGTTCGGCCTCGGTCGGGGAAAGGATGGTGAGGTTGCGCTGGTGGACCAGCGGGAGGGAGGCGAGGAACTCCGGCCAGGTGAAGTCGGGTGTCGTGCCGGACGGCGTTGAGTTTGCGGCCGGGGGCGGCCGCGCTCCCAGGGTGTACACGGTCGGGATGGCGAGCAGGCTCGAGAGCGGGATGGCACCGTGGCCGGCGGTGACGGGCACCTGCACCTGCAGGATTTCGTCGGCGTCGTCGCGGCGTTCGCGGAGATAGCGAATGCGGACCGGATAACGCAGCGCGCCTTCGACCGAGTAGGTGATGGCCATGCCGCCGAGGGCGCTCTCCACCGTGCGCATGACCTGTTCGTTGCTGAGGCCGAAGCGGGCGAGTCGGGCCGGATCGAGCCGGATCTCGGCGTACGGCTTGCCGCCTTCGCGCTGCATCTGGACGTCGACGGCGCCGGGCGTGGGTTGGATAATTTTCTCCGCCGCTTCCGCGAAGCGCTCGAGCGCGTCGCTATCGTCCCCGAGCACCTGCAGCGCCATCAGGCTGCGAATGCCGGTCGAGAGCATGACCACGCGCGTCTCGATGGGTTGGAGCCAGCTCGGCGCGACGCCGGGAATGTCACTGATCGCGGCGAGCGCGGCGCGCACTTCCGCGAGTGTGCGCGGTCGGCGTTCGACGGTGCCGTCGGGGCGGCCGATCTCGTGGGCCGGCCAGTCGGCATAAGGTTTCAGCAGCACGACGGTCTCGATCATGCCGATCGGTGCGGGATCGAGGGCGGTTTCGGCGCGGCCCATTTTCCCCATGACGCCTGCCACCTCCGGGATCGATTCGATCCGTTGGTTTTGCGTGAGCAGGATCCGCTGGGTTTCGCCGAGTCCACCCGTGGCGGGAATCGACGGCATGAAAAGCAGGCTGCCCTCGTCGAGCGGCGGCAGAAAGCTCGACCCCACGCCGGGAAACGCCCGCGTGAGAGTTTGATCGAGGGCCGTGGACGAGAGATCGGCGCCAACCGCCGCGAAGGCCTTGCGCACCGGCCAACTGAGCGTCGTCCAGCCGGCGCCGAGCAGGTAGCCGCCGAGTGCCATCGAGGTGATGGCGACCGTGAACGCGACCTTGTGCCGCTGGACCCGCGTGTAGGCCCAGTCGTAGGCCACATGAATCGCACGGCTGGCGGGGTTCTCCTCGTAGTTGACCAGGCGTTCGCGGCCGATGCGCCAGACGGCGAGGGCGACGAGCGTGGAGAATATCGGGGCGAACAGCCACCCGGGCAGCGTAAGCGACCACCGGCCGTACTCCATCGGCAGCGACCAGCCGTCGCGGATGAACCAGCCGAAGGCGATGCCGCTGGCGAGACCGGCGCAGGCCAGCAGGACCGGCTTGCGCACCTGCCACGGGGGCAGGAGCAGCCGGCAGAGCACGGGCACGAGCAGCGTGCCGAACAGCACCGCACCGCAGATCGCGAGCGACTTCGTGAGCGCGAGCGGCTCGAACAGCCGGCCCGCCTGATCCTCGAGCGCGAAGATCGGCAGGAAACCGATCACGGTGGTGGCGGCGGACGTGAACAGCGGCCGGGCGACTTCCTGCGCGGCGTTGATCACGGCGGAGGTGATCTCGGGATCGAAAGGCGAACGCGGCATCGCGCGGCCCTCGGTGCGGCAACGCTGCTGCAAGTCGACGAGGTGCTGCGTGATGTTTTCGGTCATGATGATCCCGAAATCGACCATCACCCCGATCGCGATCGCGATGCCGGCGAGGCTCATGATGTTGGCGCTGACCCCAGCCAGGTGCATCACGAGAAACGTGAAGAGCATGCCCAGCGGCAGCGCGATGGCGACCGCGAGGCTGGCGCGGACGTGTAACAGGAAAACAATGACAACGATCACCGTGGTGATGACCGCCTCGATCAGGGTCGACTGCAGCGTGGCGCTGGTTTCACGAATCAGTTGCGAGCGGTCGTAGAATGGAACGACGCTCAATTCTTCCCGGGCGAGCGCTGGAGCGAGCTCGGCGAGACGGTGTTTGACCGCGGTGATGACGGATTTCGGATCCTCGCGCACCCGCATGCCGATGATGGCACCCACGTGTTCGCCGTGGGCGTCCGCGAGCAGACCCTGACGAAACTGACCGCCGAGACGAACCTCGGCGACCTCGCCGAGCCGGAGCCCGGCGCCCTTCGTCCGGTTGCCCCGCAGGATCACGTTCTCGACGTCGGCGACCGAACGGATGAAGCCCACGCCGCGGATCATCGTTTCCACGCCGCTCTGCTCCACGCTCATGGCGCCCACGTCGCGGCCCGCCTGTTGGACGGCCGTCATGAGCAGGTCGAGCGTCAGCCCCAGTTCCTCGAGCCGCGCCGGATCGACGTCGATCTGGTACTCGCGCACGACGCCGCCCGCGGGCGCGACCTCCGCCACGCCCGGCACGGCGCGCAAGGCGGGGGCGATGACCTGGTCGAGCAGGAAGCGTTTGTGCTCGAGATCCCGCGGGCCCTGCAGGGAAAACGCGTAAACCTGCCCCATCGCGGTGGCGTCGGGTCCGAGCCGCGGATTTACCCCGGCGGGCAGGATGCCCTGAACCTGCGAGAGCCGCTCGAGCACGCGCGTGCGGGATTCATACAGGTCGCGCCGCTCCTCAAAAATCACGTACAGGTAACTCGCGCCGTACAGCGACATGCCGCGGACGGTCTGGACTCCGGGCAGCCCCTGCAGTTCGCGGGCGAGCCGCGAGGTCACCTGCTGATCCATGTCCTGCGGACTCTTCCCCGGCCACTCAGCCCAGACGATCACCTGGTTGTCGCTGAGATCCGGAATCGCATCCACCGGCACCTGCCGCCACGCCCACAGTCCCGCGACCGCGAATCCGAGGGCGGCGGCGAGAGTGAGCAGGGGGTTGCGGATGGTAAAGGCGAGCATGACTGCGACGCACGGCGTCAGGACTCCTGGGAGCGCCGGGCTCCAGCCCGGCTTCGTACGATCGTGGGCCGGGCTGGAGCCCGGAGCTCCCAGGTTGATGGAGGGTTTCTCGTTGTTTCTGTGCTCGCGGGAGTGGAACTAATGCTGGTGCGTCGAGGCGGGCGCGACGGCGCCGGTAGGAAAGAGCAAGCTGGCGGTCCCGGCGAGCTGGGCCTGGCTGTCGATCAGGAAACTGCCCTGCGCCGCGACTTCGTCGCCGGGCTTGAGGCCGGCCCGGATTATATAGAGATCGTGCCCCGCTTCATCCTCGAGCCGGGGCCCGAGCGCGAGCGGCGCGAGTTCAAAGCGCACCCGGCCGTCGCTCTGGCGTTCCGCGACGCGCCACGCGACATGACGGACGCCGGTCGAAAGCACCGCGGACTTCGGGATGAGAGTGAAACGGGCGGCGGATTCCGGGGACGTCGCGTCCGCCACGTTGAAGTCCGCGCCGAGGGTCGCCTGGAAGCGGACGTTGACCAGGCTCCCGGGCAACAGCCGCTCCCGGGGATCGCGGAGGTGAAGATGCACCTCGCGGGCGCGGATCTCGAGGTTCAGCTCGGGCGAGACCCAGCTCACCGTCGCCTGCACGTCGGGCAACTCTCCGCGATCGTCGGAACTGAGTTTCACGGCCTGACCGACCCGCACCCAATGCGCACGGGTCTCGGGCACGTGAACCACGACCATGAAACTGCGGGGCTCGACGAGGCGGAGCAGCGGCGTATCCGCCATGATCTCCTGGCCCACCTGCGGAAGTCGCGCCGGCGTCATGCCGGGCTCTCCGGCCTCGAGCACGACGACACCGCCGTACGGAGTCGTGATGGGGAACGTATCCACCGGGCCTTTACCGGCAATCACCCCCTCGGCGAGCGCGGCGAGGTTCCAGCGCATGAAACGTTGCAGCAGGGCCGACAGGGTGTGCGCATCGCCCAAGGTGACGGCGGCGGCGAGTTCACCCTGCGCGGCGAATGCCTCCGGGCTGTAGAGATCGATGACCGGATCGCCCGCTTGGACGATCGTGCCGGGATGCAGCGCGGCGGCATGACGCTTTACCACCCGGCCCGGCACGCGCGGGATCACGACCTGCAACGTGCGGTCGTCGTAGCGTACCGCGCCGTAGGCGCGGACGGTGGCGGTGGCCGGGCCCTCGGTGACACGGACCAACTCGACCCCGATGCGCCGCTGCTGCTCGAGGGTGAGTTCACCAGCAGTGACCTTCGTCATCTTCATGCCGCACACCGGGCAGTCGCCGGGCTTGGTGCCAATGAAGTCCATCATCGGACACGCCCAGCGTCCATCCGACGCGGACGCCGCGGTGAGCTCTGAACGTCCATTCGCAGAGAAGAGGGTGTGCCGGGGCAGCAGCGCGATCGTGGTCAGGCCGACGATCAGGCCACCCGCGGCCGTTATCCAGATCGACCAGCGCATGGGTTAGTTCTTGATGACCTCATTGCGGAGATAAGTCGGGCCGTACTTGTCCGGGGCGGCCTTGAACTTCGGCGGGCACATCCGGCAGCCGAAACCGATGGTCTTTCCCTGATAGGTGGCGGTGGGCAGGGCGGGATCGACCTTCATGCCACAGATGGCGCAGACCGTGTTCACCGGCGCCTCCGCGGTGGTTGCCGCGGGGGCAGGGGTGGTGGAGGTGGGCAGCGCGGCGTGCTGGCCTTTGGCTTCCGCGTGGCTGACCGCAGGCTGGTCGGCGTGTGGTTGGTGGCGGACCGTGCGGGCGGCGAGTGCGATGAGCGCACCGACGAGGAAGGTGCCGAGAAACGTGAAGAGGTGGCGGGTCATGGCTGGGCGCCCGATGGGGCGGGCGACGTTGGGCGGGTTGGACCGGGTGACGTCGAAAGTAGGCGGGAAGCCGGGACGTAGCGCCAAAGTTCGGCCCGGGCGACGCGGGCGGTGGTTTCAGCGTCGACGATCTGGAGTTGGGTTTCGGTCGCCTTGTCGAGGATGTCGATGGCGTGTAGCACGGCTGAATCCGCGGCCATGCCACCGGTGCCGCCGGTGGCGTTCGCGCTCGCGGCGCGAGTCAGGGCGTCGTGCTCGGCGTCGAGCCGGCGCTGGGTTTCGCCGGCGAGCCGGCGGGCGGTGGCGGCGACGCGGTCGGCGCGCTCAACGCGGCTGAGCGTACTTGAAATCCGGTGACGGGCCGACGTGGCGTCGGCCTGGGCGGCGGCCCGGTCCGCCTCGGCGGCGCGGGCATCGGCGCGGGCGTACTGGCGGCTGCGCCACGGGATCTCGGAGGAAAGGGCGAGTCCGACTGTATCCTGGTTGCCCCTACTGCTGTGCTCGCGCTCGAACCGGAGCCCGACCGAGGTCAGCGGATGGGCGCTGGCGCGGGCCATTTTCCCCAGGGCGCTGGCGACAGCGATGCGGGCGGTGGCCTGGGCGACGGTGGCGGCGTCGCCCGGATTGATCTCGACGGTCATGGGCGCGGCGAACACCGGCAAGCCAGCGTCGGGGGCCAGGGCCAGCCGGCCGCGGGCGTTGGCGCGGGCGTCGGCCGCCACGCGTTGCGTTTCCTCGACCATAAGTTGCAGGGCGGCGATCCGGGTCTGGACCGTGAGCCGGCCGGCGATGCGGGGCGAGAGTCCGGCGGCGATGCGGGATTCGATTGCCTGAATGACAGCCTGCATCCGTCCGAGCTGAGTTTCGATCAGCCGGGCGCGAGCATCGGCCCCGTCGGCTTCGGCCACGGCCATGGCAACTTCGGCGGCGAGGTCGCCCGCAATCATGGCGTACTCGGCCTCGGCCATCGCCAACGCCGCCGCGGCGCGGTCGCGATCGGCGGCGCGTTCCCCGCGACGCGGGAGCGGTTGCCGCACGGACAGTTCCCACATGTCGCGATTTTCGCCCATCGCGTCGGCGTTGACCCGCGAGCCCATGGTCCCAACCTCCGGATCGGGGATGCGGCCGGATGAGCCAGCGCGCACCGACGCGGCATCGATGCGTTTCCGGGCCGCTTCGAGCACCGGCGCCTGCGCAACCGCGGCCAGCAAGTCGGAGGAGGCTTCGGGTTGGGCGGCGGCCGTCGTGACGACTACGACTAGGACGGTCGCGAGCGGCCGGAAGGTCATGACGATCGAAAATGTGAATGCCGCCCCACCCGGAGGCTCGGGGCGG
>JBEIHL010000043.1:0-9848 GCA_040381375.1 Opitutaceae bacterium | reverse complement strand
GTGCGTTCAAGGCGATGCTGAGCGAGAGCCAGCTTTCGCTCGCCATTCCCGGCGGCCTCACGATCGGCCTGATCGCGATCCTGAGCGTGCAGAGTCTGTGTTCGATCTTTTCGCAGCCCCACGTGATGGGCTCGGTCGGCAGTGGCCGGACGGAGGCGAGCTGTCGCGTCGGTTTCACCTACGGCAATCTCGTGAAGCGCTTCTGCACGATCGGCTGGGCGCTGGTCGGTCTCATCGTGATTGCGCTGGTCGCGCGCGGGACGATTCCGCCGCTGACGGATCCAGAGGCGGCGTTTGGCGTCGCCTGCCAGCAGCTGCTGGGCCCGGGCTTTCTCGGTGTGATGGTGGCGAGCATTCTCGCGACCAACATGTCGACCTGCTCGGCCTTCATGGTCGATATGGGTGCCCTCTTCGTGCAGAATGTTTACCGGCCGTATTTTCGCGCCGACGCACCCGATGCCCATTATCTCAATTTGGGTCGCGCCGCGGGCGTCGTCATGACGCTCGGCTCGATGGGCCTGGTGTACGTGATGCCGAACGTCCTCGATACGATCCTGCAGAGCGACAGCCTTGCGGCTTTCATGGGCGTGTCGTTCATCGCCGGACTGGTCTGGCCGCGCGCGAACCGCGTCGGCGCCGCGCTGGCGTTTCTGGTCGGCACCGGCGTCAATCTCGCCCTGAACCTCGCGTGGCATGGCAACCTCATGGCGTGGCACGCGGACATCTTTCTCTATTCGCTGCTCGCGAGCGTGGGCGCGCTCATTGCCGGAAGCCTGCTGACCCGCCCCGAGCCGGCCGCGGCGTGGCAGGCGTTGCAGGAACGGCTCCACACCCCGGCCTCGGTGGAGCATCTTCCGCCCGCCGAGCAGAAGGAGCGCGCGCGCGAGGCCGAGGCCAATGGCGAAGGCCTGCTGCTCGTCGACCTGCTCCGCCTGCCGCAGACGTTTTCGATTCGGCGTTACCGCACCGACCTCGTCGGCTTTGCCGGCGCCATCGGCGTGGTCGCGGTGCTCATCGCGTGCGCGTTTGCGATCGTGCACGGGTGAGACGGCATGCCAATCGCCCCGAGTTCCGGGACCTGACCGCGGATGACGCCGACCTGCGGAACTGGGTTTAGGACTCGAATTTCGCCAACGCCTCCGCGGCCCGCCGTTTGGCTTCGGTGTCGTATTTGACCTTCGGCGGCAGGGCCATGGCTTTTTGCAGTTCGGGCTTGGCCGCTTCACGCTGGCCGTCAGCCAGCAGCGCGAGGCCCAGTTCTGCCCGATGGGAGGGGCTTTCCGGCGACAGCGCGACCGCACGGCGCAAGTGCCTGACACCTTCGGCGGTGGACGCCGGCGGCAGCCCGCCGTAGATTAGCTTCACCAGGAACCGTTTCGCGGGTCCCACCGATGCGACTTCGTAATGCCACTGGCCGAGTATGTGGTGCGCGAAGGCGGCGTCGGGATCGAGCCCCAGGGTCTCTTCGGTGTATTGCCGGACGAGGCGCGAATTTTCGATCTTGGTGCGCACGTCGCCGTAGAAGCCGATTTTCGCGTAGCAGATGGCGAGGGAGAGGATGTTTTCCGGAACCATGGGCGCGAGAGTGTAGGCGCGTTGCGCGTAGATCAGGGCTTGCTGGCTGCTGTGGCGGGCGTCGGCCGGATCCGTGAAATCGAGCGTCCGGTCGGAATACTGGCGCGCGATTCTCTGCAGGATGAACGGGTCGTTTGGCCGGGCTGCGTCGGCGCGCAGAAAAAGCTCGAGCGCCGCACGCGAGTCGAATCGCGATTCGGCGGCGGCTGCCTCCTGGAGCACGGCGGCGACGTCGGTCGCAAACAGCGGGCCGGCCAGCGCGAGGAAGAAAAAGACGGGGCGCAGCGAGGACATGGCCCGGATGCGAGCGGGCTGCGGGGTTGGTTGCGAAGGAATTTGCGTTCCTAAAAGTGACAAAATCGCGTCTGCATCAGAGGCTCGGAGCCAAGAGCCGGCGCGGTCAGCCCGCTTGGGCAGGAAGGTCGTTTTGGGGGGGACGGATGAGGAACAGGATGGAACTCTTCCGCCGTTGGACGTAGGTGTTCCGCGGTCAATCCCCGCCCCATGTCCATCCGCCCTGTCGTCCTGCTGGTGCTGCTCGGTCTCGTGCGTTCGGCGCTCGCCGCCGCATCTTCGCTCCAACTCACCCTGCCGCCCGCTTTCTACGCGGTGCCGGGCGTGCCGATGAGCGTGTACTTCGACAATGTCGTGCTGACCGAGGCGACGGAGCAGTACCGTTTCGAGGTGACATGCCCGATCGGAACCTCCGAGGAGCGGCGCTGGACCGTGACACCGACCGACGCGCACGTCGGCCGGCACGTCTTCACGCTCGTCGTCCGCGACGCGCAAGGGGCCGAACTGGAGCGGGCGCGCACGCTGCTGCACGTGGCGCCGCGTGAGGCGGGAGTCGGCGATTCTCTGCGTCTGCTGATCGTCGGCGACAGTCTCACCAACGCCACGCATTACCCGAACGAACTCGCGCGACTGCTCTCCACCCCGGGCAATCCGCGCTGGACGATGCTTGGAACCCATCGGCCCGCGTCGGCCGCGCCCGGCGTCGCGCACGAGGGCTACGGCGGGTGGACGTGGAAGTCATTCCTCTCGCTCTACACGCCGGCCGACGAAAAGACCGCGGCCGGGCCGCTCGCGCGCAAGCGCACTAGCCCGTTTATTTTTGTGGGCGCGGACGGTAAGCCCAACCTAGACCTCGCGCGCTACGTCCGCGAAGCGTGCGACAACCAGCCGCCCGACGTCGTGACGTTTCTGCTCGGCATCAACGATTGCTTCTCCGCCAACCCGAACGATCCGGCCGCGATGGACAAATCGATCGGCGCCGCGCTGGAGAACGCGGAGAATCTGCTGCAGGCGTTTCGAGCGGCGTGTCCGCAGACCATCTTTGCGATCGGCCTGACCACGCCGCCGAATGCGCGTGAGTCCGGCTTCGAGGCGAACTACAAGGGCAAGTATCACCGCTGGGGTTGGAAACGGATCCAGCATCGGCTCGTGCAGCGCATGCTCACTCAATTCAGCGGACGTGAGGCGCAGAACATCCATGTCGTCCCGACCGAGCTCAACCTGGATCCGGTCGACGGCTATCCCGAGAACAACGGCGTGCACCCGAACGTCACCGGCTACCAGCAGATCGGCGCTTCGTTTTATGCCTGGCTGAAGTGGCGGGCGCAGTCGGCGGGGCGTTGACCCGGGAGCGCGGACGTCCTCGTCCGCAGAGATCGACGCACGAGGCATCCGGCCTCGTTTCCCGGCGGTCATCGTGCGTTGACAACCGGTCCCGGCGGGCGGAACGATCCGTGGGATGCGCCCCCCTCGCTTCCTCCAGGCCACGCGTTGTCTGATCGCAGTCCGTGTTTTCGCTCGAGGGGGCGCATTCGCGCTGCTCCTGGCGCTGGCGCCGACGCTGGTTGCGGCCGCGGCGGGCGGTGCGATTTCCGGTTCCGTCAGCAACGCCGCCACCGGCGACCTGCTCGAGGGCGTGCGGGTCACGCTCCCGGCATTGGGTGTGACGGTGCTCACCGACAACACCGGCCGTTACGCGATTCCCAACGTGCCGCCCGGCGCGCATGAGGTCGTGGCGACCTACACCGGCCTCGATGCCCTCCGGCACACGGTGTCGGTCGGGCCGGGGCAGCGGGTGGCGCGTGATTTCGAGCTGACCGCGGGTATCTATAAACTGGAGACGTTCACCGTGGCCGGTGAACGCGAGGGCGGCGCGGCCGCCGTCACCGCCCAGCGCAATGCGCCCAACACGAAGAACGTCGTCGCGATGGATTCCTACGGGAACCTGCCGAACATGAGCGCGAGCGAGCTCGCGATCCTGCTCCCCGGCGTGAGCGCCGCCCTCAATCTCGAGAACGGCATCGACGGCTTCACCGTCCGCGGCATGGGGCCCACCTTGAACAACATCACGCTCGATGGCGCCATGCTGTCGACGCAGGGTGCGATGAACCGTCAAAGCCGGATCAACAACCTGACCGGCGCCATGTTCGAGGGGCTGGAACTGACCAAGGGCCACACGCCCGACAAGGGCGCGGACTCGCTCGGCGGCACCATCAACCTGAAGAGCCGGTCGCCGCTCAGCATGAAGGAAAAGCGCCGCCTGACCTATAACTTCGCCGCGCGCTGGGCGCCGCCGTTCTTCGAGACGATTCCCCTCCGCGAGGCGCATCGCATCCACCCGCTGCTGAACGTGGGCTACTGGGAGGTCTTCGATGTGCTCGGCGGCAGTCGCAATCTCGGCATCGCGGTGAACACCTTCTACAGCGAGAACGTGGCGGGTTCGCACAGCACCACGCGCGATTTTCAGAACACGACGAGCCAGCCGGCGTTCCTCTGGGATTATCGCACGTTCGATCAGTACAACAATCGGAAGCAGGCGAGCGTGAACGTGAAGATCGACTACCGCCTCTCGCGCACGACGAAGCTGACGTTGAACACCGTGTACAACGACGCCAACGAAATGGGGAAGCTGCGCTTCGAGACGCGCGCGTTCACCAACCAGGTTGTCGGCACCACCGGCACCGCCGGCATCCTGCCCGGCTATACGAATCGCATCACGCAGGTCCGCCAGTCCACCGCCTCGAACTTCGATGCCTCCACCCAGGGACCGAACAACTTCTACCTGCGGATGCGACACGTCGATCTCGGCGCCGAACACGAATGGAACGGCGTTCAGCTCGACTACAGCGGCCTCTTCAGCCGCACGCACATCAACAACGGCAACGGCAACGACGGCGGCATCTTCGCGATGCGCGTGAACAACGTCGGCTGGATCCTGGATCGCACGGAATCGGACCTGTATCCGCGCTTCATCCAGACGGCCGGACTCGATATCACGCGGCCGGAAAACTACCGGATGAACGGTTTTTTCCAGAACAACAATATCGACAACGACCACGAGGTCCGTGAAGGCCGCGCGAACCTGAAGTTCACCGCGCCGGCGTTGAACACGTTCTTCAAGGCGGGCGTGCACTGGCGCGAACAGTTCGCCCATGACGTCAACCGCAACCGCCGCTGGAGTTACCGCGGGACGACGCTGCCCTCCGATCCCACGATCAAGATCATCAATGGCGAGAAGACCGGCCGCCAGATTCCCTTCTGGTACGCGTCGCAGTTCTTCCGCGATCGCAACCCGATCGATCCCGCGCTGTGGAACGAGGATCTTTATTGGGGGCAGATGATCCGGTTTACCGGCACCCGCCGCGTGACGGAAACCGTGACGTCCGGCTACGTGATGGCGCAGGGGAGAATTCGCAGCACGGGGTTCCTCACCGGGGTGCGCCGGGAGAAGACGGAGACGGGGAGCTGGGGCTGGGTGCGCACACGCACGCCCAGCACGGCGGCGCAGCAGGCGGCTGACCCCGTGGGATCGGCGCTGCGTGATTACGGCGACACCCGGCGCGAACTGCGGGGCGGCTACACCACGTCGTTTCCCAGCGTGCACCTCACGCAGGAAATTTCGCGCAACTGGAAAGCGCGGCTGAGCTGGTCGACCAGCTTCGGCCGGCCGGGGATGACGAACTTCCTGCCCAACGAGACCATCAACGAGGCCGCGCAGCGGCTCACGGTGAACAATCCCTCGCTCCTGCCGCAGACGGCGAAGAACTGGGACGCCTCGATCGAATATTACTTCGAGCCCGCGGGTAGCGTGTCGGTCGGCTGGTTCCGGAAAACGATCAAGGATTTCATCGTGACCGGCATCAATACGGGCACGATCGGCACGGGCCCGGACAATGGCTACGACGGCGAGTACGGCGGCTTCACCCGGCTGAGCAGCGCCAATGCGGGCACCGCGGACGTGAAAGGTTGGGAGGTGAGCTATCAGCAGCAATTCATCGCGTTGCCAGGCGCTTTGAAGGGACTCGGCGCGGTGGTGAATTTCACGGCCCTCGAGGCCCGGGGTGACTTCGGCGGCGCGGCGATTCTCCGGACGCGCGACGTCGAGGGCTTTGTGCCGCGCATCGCCAACGTGAGTCTGTTCTGGCGCCATCGCGGTTTCACCTCCCGGGTGATCGTCAATTACACCGGCGAGCACATCAACGAGTACGCCGAGGGATCGCCGGCCCGGAACCGCTATATCTTTTCGCGCACGGTGCTGAATGCGGGCATCGGCTACCAGTGGCGGCCGGCGGTGACGTTCTCGCTCGACGTGAACAACCTCACGAACGCCCCGCAGGCGGCCTATCGCGGCATCTCCGATCAACTGCAGTTCAAGCTGTTTGGCGGCACCACGATCACCGCCGGCGTGAACGGTCGTTTCTGAAACTTGGGTTGGTGCGAACCTCAAGTGGCGTGAGTGCGGGCGAGCAGGTGCTCGCCGTCGGTGGCCTTGTGCCCTTCGTTGAACATCAGGTAGAGCGCGCCCAGCACGCCATCGAGCCGGGGCGAGAGGTCCTCGCCTTCGGGCAGGTCGAACCCGATGCCGGCATCGGCGATGCGCTGCTTGGTCCGGGTGAGTTGCTTTTCCAGCGCGGCCTCGCAGCCGAGGAACGCCCGGGCGATTTCCGCGGTGCCTTTAGCCGCCGAGCACTCTGAGCGCGAGGATCACCTGCGCATCCGGCGCAATCGCGGGATGGCAGCAGACGAACATCAGCCGCAGCGTGTCGTCGCGAATCTCCCGCGCCGTCTCCGCGGCGAGGGCGGGGGGCCCAGCATTTGTCCGTGGTGGGCGACGAGGGCGGGCTCCTTGGTCGCGGACATCCGCTGGTGACGCATCGCGTCGCGCGCGAGGTTGATGGCCACCTGGGTGATCCAGGCCGACGGATTGGCCGGGATGCCGCTCATCGACCACACGCGCAGCGCGCGGAGCAACGCTTCCTGGGTCACATCCTCGGCCAACGCGAGGTGCTGCACGCCCAGCCGGCGGACGAGCGCACCGTGCAGGCGCCCGGTTTCGTGGCGGAAGAAATGCTCGACGAGACCGGAGGGGGTGCGGCTCGCGGCGGTAGCGTCTGGCGGCGTCGAGGCGATGCCGTCAATGCCGGACCAGGTCGGCCGCACCGCTTGGTTTGGTGTTCACGCCGAGATGGCAGTCGGGCGTCATGGCCCGGACCTCGACGATCAGACCGTATTCGAGTCCTGGATGCATGCGCGCGATGGCCGTCGCCTCGTCGAGGTCGCGCACCATGAGTTTCACGTAGCCGCCGATCGCCTCCTTGGTTTCCGAAAACGGGCCGTCTGTAACCCGGCTCCCGCCGGGCCCGGACACGATCCGCGTGGCGTCTTCGAGCGGCTGCCCCTCGACCGCCTTGCCTTGGGCGAGCAGGCCTTCGAACCAGGCGTTCCAATGCTCCACGATTTCCTGCCGCTGGTCGGGCGAGAGATGCCGGTGGTTCTCGGCGCCGGCCCGGGTGGGTGAGATTCACGACGAACTCGCGGCCGGCGCCGTAGCGAAGGCGGTTCGGCTTCTCCCGTGGGCGCGCGGAAGTCCTCTTCCGCCGGGAACCAGCGAGGGAACCAAGCTCCGGACGGGGCCGTCCGCGCTCCCCGTGACGGGGCCGCGCGATTCGGTTTGCCGCCGCCTCGCGCGGGGGTGAAGTGACGTTTATACGCTTCCACCATGCCGATCCACCTGCCGCCGCTCTCCCGCCGCCAGTTCATTGCTCGCACGCTCACGTCGAGCGCCGGTCTCTGGCTGGGAACGCGGCTCGGCGCGGCCGCTTCGGCGGTGGAGCCGCACACCTGGGCGCTGTTGTCCGATACCCACATCCATGGGGACCGGGCGAAGATGGCGCGGGGCATCAACATGGCGGCGCAGCTCGCGACCGTGGTCGATGATGTGCTCCGGCCGTCGCGGCGACCGTCCGGTGTGCTGGTGAACGGAGACCTGTCGTTCAACACCGGCGAAACGCCGGACTACGCCACGTTCACCCAATTGATCCAGCCGTTGCGCGCCGCGGGCATTCCGCTGCATCTGGCGCTGGGGAATCATGACCACCGCGAACGGTTTTGGGCGGCGCTGGCGGGCGACGTCGCGGCGAGACGCCCCGTCGTCGACCGCCACGCGACCCTGATCCGGACGCCGCGCGCGAACTGGTTCGTGCTCGATTCACTCGACAAGACGAACTCCACCCCGGGCCTGCTCGGTGAGAGCCAGCTCTCGTGGCTGGCGAAGACCCTCGATGCGAATGCGGACCAGCCGGCGCTCGTGATGATTCACCACAACCCGCGGCTCGATCCGGCGAAGCTCACGCTCATCGACGAGGACGCGCTTTATGCGATCATCCGACCCCGCCGGCAGGTGAAGGCGTATCTCTGCGGGCATTCCCATCGCTGGAGCACGGAAAAGGATCGCAGCGGCCTGCACCTGATCAACCTGCCGACCACCGCGTACGTTTTTGATCCAGCCCAGCCGATCGGCTGGGTGCTCGCGCAACTCGAGCCGCAGGGGCTGCGCCTGCAGCTGCGCTGCGTGGATGCGACGCGCCCGGACCACGGGCGGGTGGTCGAGTTGGCGTACCGGAGTTGAGTTGCCTTCACTTGGGAGCGAGGCCGTCCCTGGCCGCTTTTCGGTCCGATGCGGCCGGGGACGGCCGCGCTCCCAGGGGGGACTACCGGTCCGATGCCGGCCTGGCTGACCACGACGCCAGGAAGCGCACCACATTCGCCGATTCCTTTTCCTTCAGCAACGCGCGTTGCGCCATGCGTTCGGTCGCCTTCGTGATGTTGGGTTCGGCGGCAGCGTCCCGGCGGACGGGGTCGAGCAGGAACTCCCGCAGCCGCTCGAATGGCGTCGGCTCGCCGCCCTCGGCAATCGTGATCAGACCCGCGAGCGCATGGGACGGCATCCGCGCCTGCAGCGCCGCGTAGTGCTGTATCACCCAGGTCACGACGCGCTCCCGCCGGCCCGGCTGGCCGGCGATCCCATAGGGGATCCGCATGAACTCCGTCGAGTTCAGCGGCCCGTTCAACGCGTAGTCCAGGGCCTTCTCCACCACCGCCGCATCGTGCACCCCACCGAGCGTGCCGAGGAGGCGGTTGCGATCGAGGGGCGACTTGGTCTGTTCTAGGGCGGCACGAAATGTTTCCCACAGCGCGGCGTCGCCGTGATAGGCGGCTACTTCGAGGGCGACGTTGACCAGCGCCGGATCCACGTCGCGCGGGTTCGCGAGGTAGCGCGCCGTCAGTTCGCGAGCCAGCGCGAGCACTTCGGGATCGTGTCCCTGCCTGCCGAGTGTGCCGAGCAGGTTCGAGCGCAAGGGTGTGACGTGAGCGGGTTCGCCGGCCACGGGCGTGAGCCCGATGCGCGTGAGGGCCGGGCGCAGGAGGGCGGCGCTGAACTGATCGAACTTTTCCCGGTGCTCCGCCGGAACCAGCGTGGCCCGCACGCCCGCCAGTTGACCGGCGACCTTTTGCGTGACCTCCGGCTCCCGGTCTCCGGCAAACGCGGCGATGAACGAGAGGTACTCGTCGCCTGCGAGCTGGCCGCCGTTGAGCAAGGCGGACGTGTTTTCGAGCAGGCCGACGCGCTCGCGCGGCGTGAGGTTCGCTGCGTGCCGGGCGAGACGCGCGTTCAGGGCCGGCGCGAGGTTCCAGCGATAGTATCCGGCCTCGTCGGCATTCGGGTGAATCCACTCCGCGTTCGCCAGGCCGGGAATCTCGAGCGTCATGCTCTCGTCGCGCAATAACACCCGCTGCCGTTGAACGCGTCCGGCCACCGACCACTGCAGCACCACCGGCACCTGCCACCGTCCGGGCGTGGTGTTGGTGCCGAGGTTGGTGAACCGACGCTGGGTCAAGCGCAGCCGGCCGCCGTCCTCCTGGGTCACGCTCACCAGCGGCAGACCCGGACGCTCCATGAAGGCGCTGATCAACGAGGG
>JBEIHL010000042.1:0-9890 GCA_040381375.1 Opitutaceae bacterium | reverse complement strand
TAAGCCAACTCTTCGGCCATCTTTCCAGCCGGTCCTTCGGGGCCGGCTTTTTTGTTGTCCACTTCCCGGCCGCGCGGGACGCTTCGTCTTCCCGTACTTCCCCACCCCAGCGTCTTTGCAATGTCCGACCGCCTCGAGGAACTCGTCCGCCAGCGCGCGATGGTCCAGGAACATCTCGCCTGGTTAAACCTCGAGATCGCGAACGCCGCCGAGGCGGCCAAAGCCACGACCGCCGCCCCACCCACTCCACTGTCCCCGGCCGCAGCGCGTGCCGTTCCTTCCGCCGTGATTCTCGCGCCCTCGCCGGCGGCCCCAGCGACCGGCGCGGGCGCGCTTCAGGCCGACGAGATCATGGCCCAGTATCGGGCCACGCCGGGCAACGTGAAACAGGATGTGCGGAAGGGCTGCCTGCTTTACTTCTCCGCCGCCCTCGGGCTGCTCGTGCTCGTGGTCACGGTGCTGTATTTTGCGCTGCGTCGCTCCCCATGAAATCAACCGGCCGCTCCCTTTTCGCCGCTCTACTTGTTCCGGCGCTTTTGCTGGGTTCGCTCTCCGCCCGGGCCGCCAACGCCGAAGGCCTTTTCCGGGCCGGCGCCGCCCGCGTCGACATCACACCGGCAGCCGACGCCGCGCTTCCGATGAGCGGCTACAGCGGACGCGTCGAAGGCTTCAAGGGCATCAGGGACAAACTCCACGTCCGCGCGATCGTGGTGGACGACGGCGCGAAGCAGGCCGCGCTGATCAGCGTCGAAGTCGTCGGCATTTCGCACGCGCTTTGGGAACGGTTCACCGCCCGGATCGCCCGCGAAACGAGCATGCCCGTGGAGCACGTCCTGCTCAACGCCGTGCACACGCACGCTGCGCCGGCCATCGGCACCTACGGTGAACGCGCCAGCGCCGAGGTCACGGCGCGGCGCGAAGCGTACGTGCAAAAAATCGAGGATGCCCTGGTCGCAGTCGTGCGGGACGCGAAGACGGCGCTCCAGCCCGCCCGCATCGGGTACGGTACCGGCCTGGCCCGCGTGAACATGAATCGTCGGGCCCGCAACGGCGAAGGCGGCTGGATGCTCGGTCACAATCCCGACGGCGTGTCTGACAAAACCGTTGCGGTCGTACGTTTCGACACGCTCGCCGGAGAACCGATGGCCATCTTCAGCAACTATGGCGTCCACGCGACCGTGCTCGGCACGCAGAATTTTCAGATCAGCCCCGACCTGCCCGGCGCCACGGCCCGTCACGTGGAGCAGCACTTCGGCGGCAAGGTCGTCTCGCCCTGGACCAGCGGCGCGGCCGGGGATCAGGATCCGATCTATCGCGTCGGCACCGATTTTCGCAACGTATCCGCCCTCGGACAAATTCTCGGCGAGGAAGTCGTGCGCGTCGCAGAGGGAATCAAGACGTCCCCACGCGGACGGGTGCAGGTCGCCCAGATGGTCGTCACGTGTCCGGGCAAGCGCACCGTGCAAATGCCCGGCCGGGGAAAAGAATACCAGGCGGCGGACGCCGATCCGGTTCCGATCCGACTCTCGCTGCTCGTGGTCGGAGACATCGCGTTCGCCGGGGTTTCCGCCGAGGTGCTGACCAACATCGGTCTCCGCCTGAAGCGCGAGTCGCCGCTCACCCGCACGATGATGCTCACCCACTGCAACGGTTCGAGCGGCTACATTCCCGACGATGCCGCCTACGACCAAGTCAGCTACGAAATCACCGCGGCGCGGGTGAAGCGCGGCTGTGCCGAGGCCGCCATCGTGGATGGTTTTTTCGGCATGCTCGCGCGCCTCTTTTGAGCAAAGGCCGCCGGGCGATCCGGCGTCCAGTTGAGCGACGGTGGGACCGCGCGAATTTGCGGCGGCCGAAAGCATTTTCCGGTGAACAACCGGGGGCCCGCGCGGTCCAGCCCGTGTTGCCATCTTCGTCCGAGCCCAACATCCCGGCTACTCCAGCTACCTGGAGCGACGTCACACGCCTTTGTCGGCGCCTCTGCGTATTGCGCGAACAGGCCCGAACCGCCGAGGCCGAGACGCTGCAACGGCTGGAACTCGAGCCGCTGTTGGAGACTATGCGCTCCGGCGGCGATACGCTGCTGACGCTCGACGCGCGGCTGGCCGCCACCTTGGCGGAGGAATCCGACCGCGTGGCCAATGCGACGCTGCTCGCGGAGTTGCTCGCTCCGATGCTCGGACTGCGAACCGGCGCGGACGAACCAAAGACCTCCATCGCGGCCCTGCGACCGGCGGCTTCCCCGGTGGCTCGGGCAAACGCCGCTCCGAGTCCGAAGCCCGCGCGCGCAGCCGCCTCGATCGCCGATTTTCTCGATGAAATGATCGCCCAGGAAGCAATGCCGACCCGCCCTCCACTCCCGGCGCCGCGGCGCGTTTCATGAATCAACTCCAGCAGTAAACTCAACCAACCGGCTCCCAACCTCCCATCCCATGACACCCGCTACTCTGGAAAAACTTCCCGTCGCCACCACCGCAGGTTCCGCCCCGACCGCCGCCGCGCCGGCTTCCACCGTCGCACGGGTGGTCGCGGCCAAAACGAAGACGCTGCTCGTCGGCTGCGACCTCGGCACGAACAAGTCCTGCATCCTGGCGGGTCCGGCGACGGGTACGGACATCGCCGTCAGCAAAGTCGTGCCGACCGTGGTCGGCTACGTGAAGGACGGCATCGTCGACGGCATCATCACCGGCAACGCTCGCATCGTCTTCGGCGAAGATGCGCTCCGCAACATGCTCCACGTGCGGCTCGTCGCCCCGGTGGCGGAAGGTGTGATCACCGACCCGGCGGCGGCGCGCGATTTCCTGAATCACCTCCGCTCGCTCATCGACCCCGCCGGCACGGCGGAGATTCGCGCCGTGATCGGGATGCCCGCCAACGCCGGCACTCAGGCGCGCGACGACATCCGCCGCTGCGCGTTCGGCATTTTCGACCGGGTGCTGATGATTCCCGAGCCCTTCCTGGCCGCGCTCGGTTACCGCGACGACGCCCGCATCGCGCAGACAAACTACCTCGATCCGGTGGTGAACTCGCTGTTCATCGACATCGGCGGCGGCACCAGCGACCTCTGCCTCGTCCAGGGCGTCTTCCCCTCGAGCGAAGACCAGATCAGCATTCCGTTCGCCGGTGACGCCATCGACGAACTGCTGCACGCCGAGTTGGAGCGCGTCTATCCCAACAACGGGCTCTCCCGCCACAAGGTGCGGGAGATCAAGGAAGCCCACGCCTACGTGGGACCCTCGCGCAAGCCGCTCGACGTCCGCGTCATCATGGGCGGAAAAGCCCACACGATCGAGATGGGCGACACGATCGCCCGCGCCTGCAACACCCTCATCGACCGGATCTATCCGGCGCTCACGACCCTCATTGCGCGCGCGCCCTCGGACTCCGTCCTGACGCTCTTGCAGAATGTGATCGTGACCGGCGGCGGCTCGCAGATCAAAGGCATCGACACCGTGCTGCAGAAGCGGCTGGCCGACGACGGCTTCGAGGCGCCGCGGGTGAAACTGGCCGGCCAGGATTACAAACGCTACGTCGCCATCGGTGCCCTCAAGGCCGCGCGCGCCGCCCGCGAGAACCAGTGGCAGGTGCTGCTCGGCTGAAGCCGCGCGGTAGAAGGGACTAGAGACGATCTCGGAGATCTTGAATCGAGCATCAGCAATCTAGAATCTGGGAGTTAGGCGAAGTGGAGCCATCGACTCGACCGACCGGAACGCAATCCGCGGACTGGAAAATCCGAGATTACAGATTTTCGATTTTAGATTTCACGATTTCCGAGATCGTGCGGTTGCGGTCACCGCCTTGGGCAACAAGCAGGCTAACTCACCGCCGGATAGCTCCCGAGCCACTTCACGACCGGGCAGAACGTCTTCAACTCGCCGACCGCGGCTTTCATGTTCGGGTCTTCGTAGTGGCCCGTGACATCGAGGAAAAAATAATAGTCCCACGGCCGCTTCTTGCTCGGGCGTGACTCGATCTTCGAAAGGTTGATGCCGCGCTCGGCGAGCGGCATCAGCATCTTCAAGAGCGCGCCGGAGTGCGACGCGGCTTCGTCACCCAGCGAGACGATCAGACTGGTCACATCCTTGCCGCCGCCGACGGCACCGGAGGACTTTCGCCCGATGACGAAGAAGCGCGTGGTGTTGTCGGCCTTGTCCTGGATATTGCGCTCCACGACCGGCACGCCGTAGTGCTCCGCCGCCAGCTCGCCGGCAATCGCGGCGGTGCCCGGCTCCTGTTTGGCGAGTTGCACCGCTCGGGAGGTGCTCGGAGCATCGACCAGTTGCGCGTGCGGCAGATGGCGCTGCAACCAGTGGCGGCATTGCGCGAGCGCCTGATCCTTGGAGTACACGCGCTCAATGTCCTCGAGTCGCGAGTTGGAGATCAGGGCGTGGTTAATCTCGAGATAGATTTGCGCGACGATCTTGAGATCGCTCTCGACGAAGCTGTCCAGCGCCTCGCGGACCGAGCCTTCGGTCGAATTCTCGATCGGGATCACCGCGTAATCGGTCTCACCCTTTTCCACCGCGGTGAAGATGTCGCTTACCGTGGCCATCGCGTGATAACCCACGCTGGCGCCGAATTTCTTCAGGGCGGCCGCGTGGGTGTTGCTCGCCTCGGGCCCCAGGTAGGCGATGAGGAGCGGCTTCTCGAGGGCGATCGCGGCCGACATGATCTCTCGGTAGATCGCCTGCAGGGCCTCGTTCTTGATCGGGCCCTGGTTCTGGGCGATGACCTTGCGCAGCACGGCGTCCTCGCGCTCGGCGACATAAATCTGACCGCCGGCATTGCGCTTCACCTTGCCGATCTCGGCGGCCAGGGCGAGGCGTTGGTTGAGCAACTCGACGAGCTGCCTGTCGAGCGAGTCGATCTTTTCGCGAATCGGGCCGAGTTCCATATCAGGAATTGCTTTCGCCGGTAGCGGGTGGCTGATCGCCCGAGGCGCGCGGCGTTTCGTTTGCCGACTCCGCGGCGAGCTCGGCGACCGGAACCTCCGACGAGGCCTCGAGCGGAAGCTGCTCGTCCGCCAGACCCATGTCGGTGTCGCTCGGCGGCCGGGTGCCTTCCGACGTCTTGAGCCACTCGTCGATCTGCCGGGAAGAGAGGACGTCCGAGGCGGGCAACTCGTCGAGCGACTTGATGCCGACGAATTCCAGAAACTGGTCCGTCGTGCCGTACTGAATCGGCCGGCCCGGGGCATCCGCGCGACCGACGATGTAGATCAGTTCGCGTTCCAGCAGCTTGTTGATGCCGGCTTCGGCCGACACGCCGCGGATCGTCTCAATTTCCCCGCGCGTGGCCGGCTGCCGGTACGCCACCACGGCGAGCGTCTCGATGGCCGATTGGCTCAACTTCACCGGCGGCGGTTCCTGGCGCAGAATCCGGATCCAGCGGGCGAAACGCGGATGGGTGACGAGCCGGAAACCGGAGTTGCCCTCGATGAGCAGCAGGCCTTCGTCGGCGGTCCGCAGGTCCGCGGAAATCTGGTCCATGGCCTCCCGGATCTGCGTCGCGGTGACGAGCGAGGGCACATCGTAATAAAGCTCGGGATCCTGCGGAAACACCTCGGCCGGCACCTCCACGACTTCCTCCGAGGCCTGGGCCGGTATCGGCTGAATCGCGGCGTCAACCGGCGCGGCAGCCGCTTCCTCTGCGGCCCCGGTCGCGATCACATCTCCGGACGACACCGTTTCCGCGCCAGGTGTCTCGTCGGACAGCGGCAAGGCGGACGCCTGTTCGTGAAAGCGTGTAAACGCCGCCTGGATATCCTTGGTCGCCAGCGGCTGGCTCGACGAGAGCAGCAGTGCCTTCAGGACTTTTTTCAGGTTGAATGCCATGCGGGGAAGCGGGGGTCGAGTGATGAACTCCGTCGAAGCGCACGCAATCTGAATTTCGCGCCACCACGGTGACGCTGCGTCCCGGAACGCGCTTGCCCGCATTCGGCGCGTCTGGTCCGCTACAGCACATTTCGCCATGAGCTCCACCCCCGATCACACCCGCAAGTTCTCCTCCATCGTACACGATGGCCCAAGCCGCGCCGCCGCGCGCTCCATGCTGCGCCCGGTCGGGTTCACCGACGAGGACTTCAACAAGCCGGTGATCGGCATCGCCTCGCTCTGGAGCATGGTCACGCCGTGCAACATGCACATCGACCAGCTAGCCAAGGAGGCCGAAGCCGGCGCCAACGCCGCGGGCGGCAAGGCGATCATCTTCGGTACTATCACCGTCTCGGACGGCATCAGCATGGGCACGCCCGGCATGCGGTATTCGCTGGTCTCGCGCGAGGTCATCGCTGATTCGATTGAAACCGTGTCCGGCGGCGAGGGTTTCGACGCCATCGTGACCGTCGGCGGCTGCGACAAGAACATGCCCGGCTGCATCATGGCGCTCGCGCGGCTCAATCGCCCGGGCGTATTCGTCTACGGTGGCACCATTCTCCCCGGCATCCATCCGGGCTCCAAGAAAGAGTGCGACATCGTCTCGGTGTTCGAGGCGATCGGCCAGCACGCCGCGGGCAAGATCGACGACAAGGGTCTGCATGCCATCGAGGCCTGCTCGATTCCAGGCCCGGGCTCCTGCGGCGGCATGTACACCGCCAACACCATGGCGTCCGCCATCGAGGCGCTCGGGATGAGCCTGCCGAACAGTTCCGCCCAGATCGCGATCAGCGCGGAAAAGAAGGAAGACTGCCGCCGCGCCGGCGAGGCGGCGCTCGCGCTGCTCAAGGCCGACATCAAGCCCCGCGACATCATGACCCGCAAGGCGTTTGAGAACGCGATCACGGTCACGATCGCGCTCGGCGGCTCGACCAACGCCGTGCTCCACCTGCTGGCCATGGCGCACAGTGCCGGCGTGAAGCTCTCGATCGACGACTTCACCAAGATCGGCAAACGCGTGCCGGTCCTCGCCGACCTCAAGCCGTCCGGAAAGTACGGCATGGTGCACCTCACCCGGATCGGGGGCCTGCCGCCCCTGATGAAGGTGCTGCTCGACGCCGGCCTGCTTCACGGCGACTGCATCACGGTCACCGGCAAGACCATCGCCGAGAACCTAAAAAACGTTCCGGCGTATCCGACGGATCAGGACGTCGTCCGCCCGCTGTCCAATCCGATCAAGCGCGACAGCCACCTGCGCATCCTTTACGGGAACCTCGCCCCCCAGGGCTCCGTGGCCAAGATCTCCGGCAAGGAAGGCCTGTTGTTCAGCGGCAAGGCCATCGTGTTCGAGGGCGAAGAAGCGGCGCTCGATGCGATCCTGAAAGGCAAGGTCAAGGCAGGTCACGTGATCGTGATTCGCAATGAAGGCCCCGTCGGCGGCCCCGGCATGCGCGAAATGCTCTCGCCCACCAGCGCGATCATGGGTCTCGGGCTCGGCAAGGATGTCGCGCTCATCACCGACGGACGCTTCTCCGGCGGCAGCCACGGTTTCGTGGTCGGCCACATCACGCCGGAAGCGGCCCGCGGCGGCCCGATCGGAATCATCAAGAACGGCGACCCGGTCACGATCGACGCGGTGAAGAACGAACTCACGCTCGGCCTGAACGCGAAGGAGCTGAAGGCGCGCCTCAAGGCCTGGAAACCGAAGAAGTCGAAGGAGACGCGCGGCACGCTCGCCAAGTACGCCAAGCTCGTCACGAGCGCCTCCGAGGGCGCCGTCACGGACAAGTATCTCTGATCAGCCGCGGCCCACGAAACACACCAAACACACGAAATCTGAACCGACTTTCGTGTCTTTCGTGTGTTTCGTGGGCTAATCATTTCCGCCCATGACCTGGTCCCGCTTCAAGACGCACTACTTCCACAACGCCGACCTCGATGTCTCCCTCGACATCTCGCGGCTGCCGTTTCCCGACGATTTTTTCTCCTCGATGGAGCCGGCGATGCAGCGGGCGTTTGATGCGATGACGAAGTTAGAGGCCGGTGCGATTGCGAATCCGGACGAGAAGCGGATGGTTGGACACTACTGGCTGCGCGCGCCCCAGCTCGCCCCCACGCCTGAAATCACGGGCGAGATCACGACCACGCTTGCGGCGATCAAGACGTTCACCGCGCAGGTTCATTCGGGCGCGATCGCGGGACCAAAGGGAAAGTTCAAGCACCTCCTCGTGATCGGCATCGGCGGCTCGGCGCTCGGCCCGCAGCTCGTCAGCCACGCGCTGGGGCGGCCGCGCAAGGACAAGCTCGCGGTGACGTTCTTCGACAACACCGACCCCGATGGCATGGACTACGTGCTCGGCGGACTGCGCAACCAGCTCGCGAAGACGCTCGTGATCGTGATCTCCAAGTCCGGCGGCACAGCCGAGACGCGCAACGGCATGCTGGAGGCGATGGCCGCGTTTCGCGCCGCCGGCCTCGAGCCCGCGAAACAATTCGTGGCCGTGACCGGCACCGGCTCCAAGCTCGACCAGACCGCGCAACAGGAAGGTTGGCTCGCGCGCTTCGCGATGTGGGACTGGGTCGGCGGCCGCACGAGTGAGCTCAGCGCCGTCGGGTTGCTGCCCGCCGCGCTTCAGGGCATCGACATTCAGGCGATGCTCGACGGCGCGGCCGCCATGGACGAAGTCACGCGTTATCCCGTGACCGCTCAGAATCCCGCGGCGCTGATGGCCCTCATGTGGCACTTCGCGACCGATGGCCGCGGCGCCAAGGACATGGTCGTCCTCCCCTACAAGGATCGCCTGCTGCTGTTCTCGCGCTATCTGCAGCAGCTCGTGATGGAGTCTATCGGCAAGGAGTTCGACCTCGACGGCCGCGTCGTCAACCAGGGCATCGCCGTCTACGGCAACAAGGGCTCGACCGACCAGCACGCCTACGTGCAGCAGCTCCGCGAGGGCGTGAACAATTTCTTCGTGACCTTCATCGAGGTGCTCGCCGACCGCGACGCCAAGACCTCGCTCGAAGTCGAGCCCGGCGTCACCAGCGGTGATTTTCTGCAAGGGTTCTACCTCGGCACGCGCGATGCGCTGAGCGAGAAGGACCGTCACTCGATCACCCTGACGCTCTCCGATGTTTCGCCCCGGACCGTGGGCATGCTCATCGCCCTCTACGAGCGCGTCACCGGGCTGTACGCCTCGCTGGTCAACATCAACGCCTACCATCAACCGGGCGTCGAGGCGGGCAAGAAGGCCGCCGGCGCCGTGATCGCGCTCAAGCGAAAGCTCGTGGCCGCGATGTTGGCGGCGCCCGGCGACTCGTTCACCGCGGAACAGCTCGCCGCTCGCGCCGGCGCGCCCGACCAGGCGGAACTTGCCTTCAAGATTCTCGAACGGCTCGCCGCCAACCGGGGCACCGGCGTCAGGAAGCGGGTGCGGAAGCCGGCGTTTGAATCGAGCTACCGCATGGGATGAAGCGGACACGGTAAAGCGTCCCTTTCTTTCAAACCCCCGGACTCCTCCCCCCCCGTGCCCCGTCTGGCGCTTTTTCTTTGTCTGGTGGCACTGCTCGGGTCGGCCGTGTCGGCCGCGCTCTATTTCCAGATCGGCAATTCCAAGCAGGTGCTCGAACTGCGACTGGCCGACGCCAACACGCGGGCGACGAAACTCGATGCCGACCTGGCCCGCGTGAACGAGGAGACCGGCCGCCTTAAGGCCAAGGTCGCGAGTGTCAGTGGCGAGCTGCAGCAGGCGCGCTCCGAGATTGCGGCCGCCGGCACCCGCGCCGCGAAACTGGAACTCGATCTGACGGCGGTTCGGTTCGATCTTTCGTCGACCCAGAGCGTCGTTTCCCTCTACGAGCGCACCGCGCAGGGGCTCGCCGAGGAAATCTCCCGTCTGAAGCAGGACCTGGCGGACACCCGCGCCTCGCTCGCGACGCCAGAGGCGGTCGCGGCGTACAAATCGACCATCGCTGAACTCGAGCGCCAGCTCGCCACCGCCCGCAATGGCGTGGCCCTGC
>JBEIHL010000041.1:0-10041 GCA_040381375.1 Opitutaceae bacterium | reverse complement strand
ATGGTCATGAGGAAGTCGTCGCTCGTGCCGCCGGCCGGAATGCGTCCCGGCCACCGCATGACGCACGGCACGCGCGTGCCACCTTCCCAGGCCGTGCCTTTCCCCTCGCGGTGCGGCCCGGAACTGCCGGCATGGTTGCCGTAACTGAGCCAGGGACCGTTGTCGGTCGTGAAGATCACCAGCGTGTCGCGCTCGAGTCCGTGTTTCGCAAGGGTCTTCATCACCTCGCCGACGGACCAGTCGATCTCCATGATCACGTCACCATAGAGTCCCTGCTGCGACTTGCCCTTGAACTTGTCGCTGACGAACAGCGGCACGTGGGGCATCGAATGCGCGAGGTAGAAGAAGAAGGGCCTTTCCTTGTTTCGTTCGATGAAGGCGACGGCGCGCTCGGTGTACGAGGTCGTCAGGTTGCGCTGATCTTCCGGCGTGACCTCGGGGTCGATGATCGTGCCGTTCTCCATCAGGGGCAGCGCTGGATAAGTGCCGGCTTTGGCCTCCGGATGGTAGGGCCACATATCGTTGGAGTAGGGCAGGCCGAAGGATTCGTCGAAGCCATGGCGGTTCGGCACGAACGGTTCCCGGTGACCGAGATGCCACTTGCCGGCCATCCCGGTGGCATACCCGCGTGATTTCAGAAGTTCCGCGAGGGTCGTCTCATCGGCGTGGATACCATGGGTCGAGCTGGGCCCGAGGGCGCCATGGATGCCGATGCGGTTCGGGTAACAGCCGGTGAGCAGCGCGGCGCGGGAGGCGGAGCACACGGCCTGGGCCACGTGAAAGTTGGTGAACAAGGTGCCCTCGCGCGCGAGCCGGTCGATGTTCGGAGTGGTGTAACCCTTCGCGCCAGTGACGCCGAGGTCGCCGTAGCCCTGATCGTCGGTGAAGACGATGATGACGTTGGGCAGTCGGTCGGCGGCGTGGGCGGCGAGCGCGAGGCCGACCCAAAGGATGCACAGGCGGAGGAGGCGTTTCATGGGGCGATGAAACCCTGGCCGGTCGGGTCCCCTCGCCGCAATCCCACAGTTGGGGCGCGCGTCAGGTGACGATGCCCTTGCGCCGCAGCGCCGGCTGCAGGAGCCGCCGCAGGTTCTCACGCAGGATCAGCTTCTTGTCGGCGAGGGAAATGTCCGCCCCGAGCACGCGGCCGATCTGCGAGGCGAAACTGCGGCCGTTGACGTCGCTGCCGTACAGCACGCGGTTTGCCCCCAGCTCGCGCACTGCCATCTCGACCTCGCCATAGACGGGATCGCCGCCGCCGAGATCGGCATAGAGTTCGGGCCGCGCCCTAATCGCCCGGATGCCGAGCGCCCAGTCGCCGCCACCGGTGTGACCACAGACGATCGGGACCCCGGGGTGGCGCGCGGAAAGTTCGGCGAGCTCCATCGGAGTCGACTCGTGCGGGAGGTTGCCCTTGCCGCGCTGTTTGATCCAGGTGTGCTGGAGGATGAGGGCGTCCAGTTCCTTCGCCCGCTGGACGATCGGGTCGAGTTGCGGGGCGTTGGCGCGGGTGCCGACCCAGAGCTTGATGCCGATCATGGGGCCGTTGGCCACGCAGCGATCGAGCTCGTCGAGGCTCTCGCGGGTGTACGTGGGATTCAGATACACGAGCCCGAAGACGCGGGAGCTCCATTCCTTCAGGATCGCAAGCACGTCGTCGTTGCTCCGCCGGAACTGCTCGGGCGTCGGCTCGTATTGCCAGGGCGGACTCATGCAAATGCAGAGTCGTTCGACGCCGACGCGATCGGCGATCTTCAAAAGGGCCTCCATCCGCTTCTCCGGATTCGGCCCGGGCGTGCCGACATGGGCGTGAATATCCCAGAAGCCGAGCTTCCGCAGCTCGTCTCCGCCCCAGGCGGTGGCAGCCGGGCCATTGTTGGCCACCGCTCCCGAGGAGGGTGCGGGGACAAGGGCACTGGTGCCGGCGGCGAGCGCGGTGGTCTGGAGGAATTGGCGACGATTCATGCGGCGGGCAGGGCGGAGCTGGCGTGGCCGTGGCGGACCGCAGCGAGCTGGGCAGGCGTAAGGGCGGACTCCTCGAGCTTCAGCAGCGCGGCCTCGAAGTAAAAATAAGGCGTGTGCGAGCCGAAACAGAGCCGGATGTCGGGGATCTTCTGCAACAACCCCTCGATGCCGGCGACGCCCTCGAGGGTGGCGATCTCGAAAAGCGCTCCCGCTTTGGTGAGTCGCTGCACGAGCGGAATGGCGCTCCCGAGCACCCGCGTCGTGGCGTTGAGCAGCATCACGCGCACGCCCGGGACTTTCTCGAGTGCGTCCGCGAGCGGCGCCGCCTGCACGGGCGCGGCTGTCAGAGCGGGGTTCTGCGACCGGTCGTCCTCGATCGTCACGACGATCTGCACCAGCTGTCGCCGGCGATGCGCGACTTCGAGCAATTGGAGAAAGCGCGGGTCGTCGAGTTGGTAGCCGTGGTAACTGGGATACAGCCTTATGCCCGGCATGCGATGCTCCTCGTGGCAGCGGCGCAGGTCGTCCTCCCAGTCGGGAAAAGTCGGATTCACGGTGCCGAACGCTCGCAGCAATCCGCCACTGGCCGCGCACGCGCGCGTAAGCCGGGCATTGGCTCCCGCGAGGTCAGAGTGCATCACGCCCTCGAAACTGCCCACCCAGGCGGAGGTCACGCCATGCCGCTTCAGGCGGTCAGATAGCACCTCAGGTGACGTGACCCAGGTGTGCCGCGTCGTCCAGTGGGAAAGATGGACATTGGTGTCGATCAGGCCCGGCGGGCCGGCGGGAGTGGCGGCGGCCGGGAGGCGGCCGGCCGTGGCCAGGGTGATACCGGCGGTGCTGAGGAACAAACGTCGGTCCATGTTGACTTGGAAAATAACGGTATCGAAGTTCCGCAACGCAATGTCTTTCCCTCCGCGACCGCCGCGCCATGATTATCAATCTGACCCTCTGCCTCGAGGGTAACTTTTCAGTTACAAACCGCACCTTGTCTGATATGTCTAACCTTTGACCTATGCCCAACCTACCAACCACCATCCGGCCACGACCTGGTTTCCGTCTCCTGGGGCTCTTGCTCCTGAGTTTTGCCGCCGTTGCATCCACCTTTGCTCAAACCACCGGAATCGTCGCCGGCCAGGTCAGCAATGCGGCGACGGCCGTCTTCCTCGACGGAGCTGAAGTTTCCGTCGATGGCACCAATCGCTCGGTGCTGACCGATCGACAGGGGCGTTACGAAATCACGCTGCCCACGGGCGCGGCGACGCTCGTCGTTCGGTACACGGGCCTCGAGGCGCAGAAGGTGACCGTTGATGTCCGTCCCGGAGCCCGCGTGATCCAGAACATCGATCTCAATGCCGGCGTCTACAAACTGGAGGCCTTCACCGTCGCCGGTTACCGCGAAGGCAGCGCCGCCGCCATCACCGCGCAGCGCGAGGCTCCCAACGTGAAAAACGTCGTGGCTTCGGACAGCTTCGGCAACATCGCCGACGGCAACATCGGCGACTTCCTCCAGCAGATGCCCGGCATCACCGCGGTGTACGTCGGCGCCGACGTCCGCTCCGTCCAGATCCGCGGCATCGACGGCGCGCTCAACGCCGTGACGATGGATGGCGACCGTGTCGCCAGCTCGCAGTCGGCGGGCGCTGGCCGCACCTTCGAGTTCGAGCAGGCCTCGCTGAACAACATCGAGACCATCGAGGTCACGAAGGCGCCGACGCCCGACATGGACGCCGACTCGATCGGCGGCAACGTGAACATCGTCTCGAAGAGCGCCTTCGACCGCAACCAGCCGCGAACCTTCAATTACTCGATCGGCGGCGTCTGGCGCCCGAAGTACTATACCCGGAGCGACAACTGGCTGCGCGAGCCGATCAACAACATCGGGCCGTCGGTGAATTTTTCGTACGCCGATCTCATCGGCAAGGACAAGCGCATCGGAATCTCGCTCACCGGCACCTATCACTCGCAGCCGGGCGGCGACACCGCGGCGCTGGCCACGTACCAGAATGTCCTGACCGAACCGTACTACGTTCAAAACATCACAGTGCCGCGTCCCGCCGGCGCGCCGCGCACCCGGCTCGCGACCGGAGCCAAGGTTGAATGCAAGTGGAGCGACTACACGACGATCTCGCTCAATTCCGCCTACAACTGGTTCCACGAGACCAACGACACCCGCGCGATGGTCCTCGGGACCACGGCCAACGTCGCCAACTTCCGTCCCGGCTACACGAGCTTCTTCCAGGAAGTGCTCGCGAACCCCAATTCCTCCAGCTCGGTCACACTGAGCACCGACGACAAGTCGGGCCGCACGTATCAGTTCGTGCCCACCGTCCGGCATCGCTTCCCGGGGCTTGAAATCGACTACGGGGCGAGCTTTTCGAACTCGCAGACCTACTACGATTATCGTCCGAACGGCCGCAGCTTCCAGTCCCGGCCCAAGGCCACGATCACGTACCGGCTCCCCGGCATCGGCTTCACGATCGATCGGCGGCAGAGCCTGAAGTGGCCGAAATACGCGCAGACGGCGGGGCCCGATTTGTTCGACCTGAACAACTACGAAACGCTCCTCGTCACGCAGCCGGACCGGAACGGCGAGGATGAGATCATGACGGCGAAACTTAACGTGAAGAAGACGATCGATCTGCCCGTCCCGACCTTCGTCAAGTTCGGCGGCGTCATCCGCCAGCAGGACCGCGCGCTCGAGAACTTCTCGCGCCGCTACAACTTCGTCGGTCCCGATGGCGTGCTGAACAGCGGTGATGAGAAGCTCGGCCAGTTCCTCGATCAGACTCCGAAGTGGAGCGATTCCAACGAAGGTTACCGTCAGCCGCCCTGGGCCAACCCCTTCGCGGTCGCCCGGCACCAGGCGCTCTACCCGAACCTCTGGCTCGACGACGCGGCCTTCGGTGAGACCTCGCGTCTCAACGGCGACCGCAGCATCACCGAGACGGTCACCTCCGGCTACATGATGGGGCATACCAAGATCAATAGCCTCTCGATTCTCGCCGGCGTGCGCATGGAGAAAACCGAGACCGAAGCCGAGGGTCCCGTGACCGTGGGCACCGTCCGCAGCCGTCTCCGCCGCAAGGGCGAATACACCGACGTTTTCCCCGGCGTGCATCTGCGTTACGCGCCGTCGCGGAACCTGATTTCGCGTCTGAGCTATTCCTCCGGCATCGGCCGGCCGTCGTTCGAGCAGCTCATGCCCGCCGACACCGTCAACGAGGTCGCGCAGACCGTGAACATTCGCAACTCAGCCCTGAAGCCGCAGTATTCGCAGAACTTCGACGCCACCGCCGAATACTACTTTGAGCCCGTCGGCATGGTGTCGGTAAGTGCGTTCCTCAAGGAAATCTCCGATTTCCAATTCACCGACAGCAGCCAGTTCGTCGGGCCCGGCGCCGACAACGGCTTCGAGGGCCAGTACGAAGGTTACCGCATCACCACGGCCCGTAACGGCGGCAGCGCCCGTTATCGCGGCATCGAGGTCGCCTACCAGCAGCAGTTCACCTTCCTGCCCGGCTTCTGGCGCGGGTTCGGCTTCAGCGCGAACTACACGCAGCTGAGCACCAAGGGTGACTATGGCGGGACGACCGTGACGACGCAGGTCGCCGGCTTTGTGCCGAAGACCGGCAACGTGGCGCTGACCTACCTCGGCCACGGCTGGAATCTCCGGCTCAACGCCGTGTGGCGTGACACCTACCTGATCACGAACTCCACCAATCCGGCGCTGGTCGTTTATCAGGAGCCGAAGATGCAGATCAACCTGAAGAGCCGGTACACCTTCTCCCGGAAGGTCTCGGTCTTCTGCGACATCGAGAACCTCAACAAGTCGCCGATCACCGAGACGTACGCCGGCAACAAGAACCGTCCGACCCAGACTCGCATCGTGGTCGCCAAGGTGGTCGCGGGTGTGACCGGCCGGTTCTAAGCGGCGCCGTTTCCCCAGCCGTAAGCAGACCAGGAAACTTCTCAGCCGGGCGGATTCACTTCCGTCCGGCTTTTTCTTTTCCTGCTTTCGTTTCCCCTCCATCCCATGTGCTCTTCTTTCATGAGGCTTCCACTCCCGCTGCTCGCCCTCTGCGTCGTCTTGGTTCGTCTCGGCTCCGCTGCCGAGCCCGCCCCCACCATTCGCGCGGGTGCGGCCCGGGCCGACATCACGCCGGAAACCGCGGTGCTCAACTGGGTGAGCGGCAAGCCGTATGCGACCGTGCTCGACCCGCTGTTCGTGCAGGCGCTCGTGCTCGAGCAGGAAGGCGCGAAGGCCGTGATTCTCCGCTACGATCTGACCGGCATTTCGGAGTCGTTGCGCGAGGAGGTGCGGAAGGCGGTCGGGGCTGCGCTCGCCATGCCCGGCGAGAACATCATGCTCAACGCGAGCCACTCGCACTCCGCGCCTTGGTCTCCCATTTATGCCGACAGCCTCCGCGGCCGCGAACGCGACAATTGGTGGGCGATCCGGTTCATGCCGGCGCAGAACGAGCACCCGCCGTTCAAGCGCTGGATGGAACGACTGATCGCGGGAAGCGTCGAGGCTGCGAAGAAGGCCATGGAGTCGGCCCGGCCCGCGACGGTCAACGTCGGCCGCGTCGCCGTGGGCGAGTACCTCTACAATCGACGCCTGCGCGCCCCCGCCTGGGGCGTGGCGGGCAGCAAGGCGCCGACCATACCCGCCAGCCCTCCGGATTGGAACGCTGAGATTCTGCAGGGCGGGGCGAGTTTCGGACCGATGGACCGGACCCTCGCGATCGTTTCGTTCCGCGGCGCCGACAACAAGACTATCGCGTCGCTGTATCACGTCGCGCTGCATGCCGTCTCGGTGTATCCGTCGAATCCGGCGATCTCCGCCGACTGGCCCGGGGCGGCGTCGCGGGCCATCGCCTCGGTTCTCGGAGGCGAGGCGCTGTTTCTGCAGGGCTGCGCCGGCGACATCACGCCATGGAAGCGGGGCGAAGCCGCGAACGCCACCCTGGCCGGCGGCTTGGCGACCAAAGCTCAGCTCGCGATGCGGCAGAGCGTCGCGTTGACGACCACGCCTCTCTTGTCGGGCCGCGCCATCGTTGACCTTCCCCTCACGCCGGCAGGTAAGGACCGCACCGGGCTCGATGTGCTGGAAACGGAGATCCAGGTGATCACCTGCGGACCGCTGGCCTTCGTGGCGCTCCCAGGCGAACCGCTGACCGATGTCGGCACCGCGATCCGCGAGAAGTCGCCTTTTCCCCAAACGCTCGTGTTGGGTTACTCGAACGGTGACGGCATTCACTATGTCGGCATGCCCGGCGAAAAAGCGCGGGGCGGTTACGAGATGGGAGTCGCGGGTGCGGGTACCGACGCGGCCGGCGGCTTGGTCGTCGACACGGCGCTGCGCGTACTGCGTTCGCTGCACGAAAAGGTGCCGAAGAAGTAGGAGGGCGTCCGCCCCATGGGAGCGCGGACGCCCTCGTCCGCAGAAAGTTAGTGCCGGACACCGATCAGGACGGCGTACCGGATGGCCCGGCGGAGCTGAAGCTCGACCGCTTCAGCGTTGCGGCGGAGAACTACCATGGCTTTGCGAACGGCGTCCGCTTCGGACCCGACGGCTGGCTTTACGGCCGGTGCGCGGGACGCTCTGGCGCTTTCATCCGGAGCTAAAGGTGGTCGAGGTTCTTGGTGGCGGCACGACGAACCCGTGGGGTCACGATTGGAACGCGCACGGCGAATTCGCTCGGCAGCGGCCGGATCTTCAGGCTCACGCGTCATGCCCGAAGGTCTGCTCGAGACGCTCACGCCCGGGCAACGCCGGGACCTGATCGCGTACCTCCGGCACCCGACCCAAGTGTCATTTCCCTGAAAAAGGTGATTACCACGAAACACACCAAATACACGAAAGGCTCGGGCTGGTTTTCGTGTGTTTGGTGTGTTTCGTGGTTAATCTCTCTTCCGGTCAATAATCCCGGAAGGGTCCGCGCGGCTCGGATGCATCCATCTCCTTCTTCCACGCTTCGAACTTGCCGCGGATCATCGCGAGGACTTCGGGCTTCTCCTTCGACAGGTCCTTTTCCTCGCCGAGGTCCTGGGTGAGATCGAAGAGGCCTGAATTCTTTCCACCCATCTCGACCCACTTCCAGTGACCGACGCGGGCGGCGCGCTGGCTGCGACGCTCCCAGAACATTTCCGTGCGGCTCGATTTCTTCTCCCCGCGCAGCACCGGCAGCAGATCGAAACCGTCGAGCTTGAGGTCGGCAGGAAGCTTGGCGCCGCTGATGCCGGCGAGCGTCGGGAGGATTTCCAGGCTGGTGAGAAATTCATCGGTCACCTTGCCCGCCGGCAATTTTCCAGGCCACCAGGCGATGAAGGGCACGCGCAGACCGCCCTCCCACATGGTGCTCTTTTGGCCGCGGAGCGGGGCGTTGCCGCCGTTGCCCGAGCCGCCGTTGTCCGACTGGAAGAAAATCAGCGTGTTTCGATCCTGACCGATCTCACGCAGCGTCTCAACCAGACGACCGATCGATGCGTCCATCGCGGTGACGGCGGCATAGTAGGACGTGAGTTTCACCTTGGGATCCATCTGCGGATATTTCGCGATGTACTCGGCGGGCGCCTGGACGCCGGGCTTGTCGAGACTCGACGCGCTGTGCGGCGCGTTGAAACAGAGGTACAGGAAGAAAGGACGGTCGCGCGACTCCTTGACGAACCGGATCGATTCGCGCTCGAACAGGTCGGTGGCGTACTTCCCCCGGTCGGCCTCGGTCCGCGCGTTGCCGCGGAACATCGAATGCACGCCGTAGCGTTCGTGCGTGTAGTAATCGATGCCGTTGTTGCCATGGCCGTAGAAGAAATCGAAGCCGCGCTGCAGCGGCAGGTAGCGCTTCGCCTGGCCCATGTCCCATTTGCCGACCGCGCCATTGCGGTAGCCGGCCGGACGCAGGAAGTCACCGATCGTCTTCTCCTTCGGGTCGAGACCGAGCGTCATCTCGGGAGAGACGGCGTACTCCTCCGCGGTGAACTTGTGACCGTAGTTCACCAGGTCGTTTCGCACCATGTCATAGAGTCCGTTGCGCTGCGGATAGCGGCCGGTGAGCACGCTGCCGCGCGAAGGGGTGCAGGCGGGCCATGTGACATAGTAGTTCGTGGCGCGAACGCCTTCGCGGGCGAGGCGGTCGAGGTGTGGCGTCAGGATCGGCTTGGTGCCGATGATGCCGAGATCCGGGTAACCTTGGTCGTCGGAAATGATGACGATCACGTTCGGCTTGCGGTCGGCGGCGGCGGCGGAGGCGGCGGCCAGTAGGACAAGGAACCAAACCAGGGGGCGAAGCAGCGACGGGGTGGGCATGCGCCAAGCCCACCGTCTTGCGACCGCGGCGCAACCGCGTTTTTGAGCCCACCGCACGGGCCCGGCGGGCGACATCCGCATTGAGTCGGCGAGGGGGCGCTGCACGCTGGGTCGTATGCCTCGGATTTTCCGTTCGCTTCGTCGTCCCGTGCTCACATGTGCCGCGCTGATCGTGGCACTGCTTCCGCCCTCGATCCGGGCCGCGGCGGCCGGCAAGGCCGCGGAGCCGGCGGCGCCCCCGTTCTTCTTCAATACGGCCTTCGAAAGTGCCTCGCTCGGGAAGATCGAGAAACTGGCGGAAAACGACTATCGCCTGCACCTCGAGGGCCAGCAGGACGCCCGCGGCCGGAATCGGCAGGCGACGTGGTTCCTGTTCCGCATCGACGACGTCGCCGGCCGCGCTCTGACCCTGCGCCTCACGTCCTTCAAAGGTGAATACAACGATCGTCCGGCGAACTCGCCCACCGGAGCGTGGTTCCGACCGGTCATCAGCGAGGACGGGGAAACCTGGCGCCACGTCGACGGCGCAACCTGGGACGAGACGAAAGACGAGATCGCCTTTTCGCTGCAGCCGAGTGGCGCCAGCATTTGGGTGGCGCACGTTCCGCCGTACCCGCACACGCGCTTGCTGCGCCTCGTGGAGCAGATCGGACGATCGCCGTTCGCGCGCGTCGAGGCGATCGGTCGCTCGGTGCTCGGGCGGGAACTGCATTTGGTGACCGTGACGAATCCAGCCCGAGCCGACGCCGGCAAGCGGGTCGTCT
>JBEIHL010000040.1:0-10377 GCA_040381375.1 Opitutaceae bacterium | reverse complement strand
CGGATTGCGCGCATCGGAAATCCGGATGTCGCCCTCGCGCGCGGCTTCGCCGGCGCGCACCGGCGTCAGGTCGGCGCGGAAGTTGGCGACCGGGTAGCCGATGGCCGACCGGTCGAGCCAGCGCACGCCCGAACCCACGCCGAAACCGCGGAGCAGTCCCTGCTGGAATTCGTACTTGCCGACGAAGTTTGCGCGCCAGCGGCGGAGTTCCTGCACGACCGCTCCGTCGGCGGCGATGGCGCCGTTGAAGCGGTTCAGCACGCCATTGACGAAGCTGGGCCCGAGGATGTTCACGTCCTGGCGGTCGCCTTCCTTGCCGACGGCGCCGACGTTGAGCGGAATCTGATACGCCCAGTCCCGGACCCATTCCTCCGCGATCGGCCGGCCGCTGGCGGTCGGGGTGCCGTAGAGCAGCTTGCGCGTGGCGGCGCCGGTGTTGCTGCGCACCGACTCCTGCCGGGAGACGTTCATGACGAACGTCAATCCGCGCGCCGGCCGCAGCAGCAGTTCGATCTCCCGGCCCTTGGAAACGAAGTCGCTGGTGTCGCGCACGCCGGGATCGGTCGAGACCGGCGTGCCGTTTTGCACGCGCCAGTTGAAGAGATCGAGCAGCGCCTGGGGCGGCGGCACGTAGCCGGCGGGGAACCCGTTGCCGGCGTCGCGGATGTTGCCCGAACGCACCATCGTGAAAACCGTGCTGTGCCGGCTCACGAGCACCGAGGCGATGCCGCCCACGGTGCCATTGAACGTGCCGGTCTGCGTCGTCTCGAAGAGATTGGCGCGGAGCGTCAACCGACCGTTGAGCGCTTCGAGATAAATGCCCGTCTCCTTGGTGATGCCGCGCGGCGGAGCGATCTCCTGGCCAAATGGATCGACCGTGCGTTCGTCGGGCGGGCTGAAGTTCTCCGAAGTGCCGTAGAAAGCGTTGAGCGCCGACAGCAGCGGCACGCGCCGCACCCAGCTTTCCGGAGCCTTAGCGACCGCGCTCCAGGCGAAGAGTGACTTGCTGTAGACCTGCGGCACGAGCGCCGGGTTGGAGAGGCTGAAGGTCGGATCGTTGACGAGGCGGTACCCTTCTCCGCGCGGATCGGTGGGGGCGTTGAGCCCGATGATCGACGAGCGTTCCTTACGCCAGCCGACCGTCGACACCAGATGATCCCAAAGCCAGTGGCTTTGCAGCGCTATGGCCTCCGAATCGAGCGTGCGCTCGTCGAGCCGCGCGCCGGTGGCGGTGTTGGACACGCGGCGGTCTTCCCGCCGGATGTCGATCGGAGCGTAGTAGGGATCGTACGCGGCCTGCGTGGCGACGGTGGCATTGGGGGCGCGTAACCGCGACAGTACGACGCCGCGGCCGTTCACCTCCTGGTTGAAGTTGAGCAGATTCTGCTGCAGGCCCGGGAGCTGGATGCCGCGGGGCGAGGTGGCGGTGGCGAGCGACGGGCCGAGGTAAACCCAGGCGACGATCTGCTTGCTGCCCTGATTCGTGCGGCTCTGGTTGGTGCCGTTGGCCCAATTGTCCGGCGTGTAGAACACCGACCCGCCGGTGTGCGCCTGGATGCGCAGCACTTCGCGCTGTGCCACGGCGGAGGCGACATGACGGCCGAGGATGCCGCCGAGCCGGCCCTTCAGTTTCTCCTGCAGATTCAGCTCGTAGAAGAGCTTGGCCCGCATCGTGTCGATCTGCTGCTCGTCGTAGCGGGCGGAGCCGGCGGCCGACGTGAACGGGCGGCCGAAATTCGGGTTGGGCTCGCCGGTCCACATCCGGGAATTCGTGTCGATCGAGATGTAGGGCGTGTTCTCCTGCAGCAGATTCTGCAGGCTCTCGTCCCAACGCTGGCGGTTGTAGGCGAGTTCCACGCCCGCGCGCCGGCTCTTCAGGAACAACTGTTGCAGCGAAACATCCACCGACTCGAGCCGCGCCAGGCCTTGCGAGTTGGGCCCCATCAGCGTCTGATCGAAGAAATTGAAGATCGAGGGATCCGAGAGATTCTCGGCGAAGAAAAACGCCTGGTCAGGGAAGCCGTAGTCGAGGCGCACGCGGCTCATCTCGCGCGAGTACGAACCGACGGCGGTGCCGACCAGTCGGGTCGATGGGTAAGAAACGAAATCCGACACGAGCGGACGGCCGAGGACGGTCTGGCCGGCGGCGTTGGTGGGAATATTGTCGCGCGGCGCGGTGGCGTTGACGTTCTGGAAGAAGAATGTCGGTGAGCGGTTCACGCTGTCGATGACACCGAGGGTGGCGTTGCGCAGTGCGGCGGTGAAGACGTTGAACGGCCCGACGGTCGGGTCGTAGGACACCTTGCCGCGGGCGCCCAGTTGGCGGAGGGCGGCGGGCAGCGTTTCGTCGAACCAGGAGGACAACCGGTCGGACGGCGTCAGGACGCGCGGGTTATTCGATTTGATCCTACCGCGTTCGTAGGCGGCCTGGAGCGTCGTGCTGGCGAGCAGCCCGCGATTGCGCAGGGCCTTGATGTCCCAGGTGCCGGCGACGTACTTCCGGTCGGTGTCGGTGAACGCGAAGTCCTGCTGGTACTTCTCGTCCTTCTTCACCGCGGCGACGCGCAGCGCGAGTTCGCCGCGCCGCAGCACGTGATTGTAGTCGAGGGCCGCCCGCCAGGTGCCGTGGCTGCCGATCGAGGTCTCGAGCTCGCCGGCGGTCTTGTTCAGATCGGCGGTGGTCGTCGACGTGTTGATGATGCCGGCGGGGCTACCGACGCCGAAGAGCAGGGCGTTGGCGCCGCGGTTGATTTCGACGCGCTCGATGTTGTAGCCCTCGGAGGGAATGATGGAGCGGTAGAAATTTCGCGCCATGGTCGCCTCGGCGAGGCCGCGCACGCGGGTGCCGACCTCGCGATTGCTGAGGGAGGGCTCCGCGGTGACGCCGCCGAGCGACGGGGTGACGCCGGAAAGCGAGCCGCCAAAGCCCTTCACTTCCATGTTGGTCTGGTAGATCAGGACGTCGCTCAGGTTGGTCGAGCCGGTATCTTCGAGAAACCGGGCGTTCACGACCGACACCGATGCGCCGAGGTCGGTCAGCTTGGTGTTCAACCCGATGCCGGCCAGGGAGCGACTCGCCTCGTAGCCGACGTCGCTCGTGGTGTTCACCTGGAAAGGCGAGAGCACGACCACGTTCGAGTTCGGCGTGGGGTTCGTGACGGTTTGGGCGTGGAGGCTGGCCAGCGAAACCAGAGTGGTGGCGGCCAGCAGGCGCAATGGAGTGCGGGTGGGGTGATTCAGGGTCATGCGGTCAGGAGTGATGTGGCGACGACGAGCGGCGCACCACGAGCCGAGAAACAGGAAGAGCGGGACGATCGGGAAGCAATCGCGGATCTTCCTTCCCGATCTTCCCGGCCTCCCTGTTCAAAAGTGTTCGACGGCGGAATCAGAACCGGCCGGTCAGCCCGCCCACGATCTTCGTCGGGAATTGGTAATCGAGGATCACGCGGTCCGAGTAGAGTGCGTAGGTGAGCGAGACGGGTTCGGAAAAAAGGTTCTCCAGATCGAGGAAGACGCTGAGGTGTCGGTTCAGCGCGTACCGCGACTTGATGCTCCAGGTCGTCTTGGCCCGCTGATACGTGACCAGCGACGGATCGGTCGAGGTACTCACCAGGTAGCTGCCGCGGTAGACCGCCTGGGGACGGATATCGAAACCGTAGCCGCGATAGCTCACGCCGAGATTGCCGGTCTTGTTCAGGAAACCGGCCAGGGTGCCGCCGGCGGTCGTGGACGGACCGGAGTTGTCGCCGGTGGTCTCGAGCTTGGTGAAGTTGGCGTAGACGCCGAAACCCTTCATCCAGCCGGGCAGAAACGTGAGCTGCTGCTGGTAGTTGAGCTCGAGCCCGTTGATCCTGGCTCGTCCGCCGTTGGCCGAAGTGGTGATGCCATAGCCTTCGTACTGGCCCTGAAAGCCGTTGTTGGCCCCGGTGGGCACGATCTGGCTGCTGTCAGTATAGATGTAGTTCTTGATCCGCTTGGCGAAGACGCCGGCGGAGATCATCCCCTGCGGCCGAAAGTAGTACTCGAGGGTGAAGTCGTAGTTGTTCGCCTCCTGCGGCACGAGGTTGGGATTGCTGATCGTGATGCGCTGGGTGTTGTCGTCGATCGACTCGTTCGGGATGATCGACCCGAATGCCGGGCGGCCGACGCCGGTCGACCAGCTGAGGCGCGAGAGCAGGCCGGGCACGGGCTCGTACTTGAAATGGATCCCGGGGAAAATGTTGTCGTACTGGCCGCGATTCCGGGCCCGGCCGCCGTATTGGGCGATCGCGCGGCGGCGGGCTTCGTCGTCGGTGACCGCTCCCACCCACGCGGCGCGGCGGGCTCGCTCTTCGGGAGAAATATAATTCAGCCCGCCTTCGCCCTTGAGTCGCGTCTCCTCGAAACGGACGCCGCCCATGGTCGAGAGCCGACCAAAGGAAACGGTGCCCATCACGTAGGCGGCGGCGATCGCCTCGGTGATCTTGCGGTTGTTCTGGAGCTTGTTCTGCGTGCCGAACGCGATGTCTTCCTTCCAGAACTGCGGGGTCGCGTCCTGGTGTTTCGCCACAAGGTACGGATTGGGCCACACGGGAATGCCGCCGCGGTCCTTGAAGTTTCGCACTTCGTCGTCCTCGTGCAGGTTGGTGGTGTCCAGGAACTGCGCCATGTTTGCGCTGTCGTCGGCGTTGCCGAAAATGCCGTCGACGCCGGCGTAATTGTAGCGGCGCGATTCGCTCCAGACCTTGCGCGCTTGTTCGCGCCAGAGGAAACCGGACTTGAGCGTCACCGGACGGCGCCAGACGAAGTCCTTCTTCACGTCGAACTTCCCGCTGATCACGCCATCGTACCCGCGCTGGTCGTTCTGCGTCAGGAGCAGCTCGCGGTAGTTGTTCAGGTCATACATGTCGGGTCCCGCCGTCTGCTGGACCGTCGGCCAGATCGGGTCGCGGGAGCGGTCGACCGTCCAGCCGATGTTGTTCAGTCGCATGGTGACGACGCCCTTGGGGCGGCTCTCCGACGGGGCCTTGAACTTCGGGCGGTCGTGCGACGAGTCGTACCAGTTGGCGGCGCTGGAGTACGACACGGAGTAGTCGATCTGCAGCCCGCGGAACCGATGGCGCACCGACGGCTGGAACACATACGTCCGGCCCGACTTGTCGACCGTCGTGATGGAGATGCCGCTGAACGTGCCGGCGCCGCCGGGGAAAATGCGCGTGATGTTGTCGGCGTAGTTGGGGTGGATGAAACCGCCGCCGGTCCGGTTGCCTGCCACGTCGACGGTGGCGAGCTGACGCGCGGTGTACTCCAGCGTGTTGGTGCGGGTGTCGCCGTTCTCGTGGAAATAATTGTACGAAGTGTTGAACGACACCGTCGTCTGGTCGCTCCAACGGTAATCGAGTTTCACGCCGGTCGCGGCGCGGCTCCGCGTCGGTCCCACATCCACCCGCCGGGTCTGCCACGTATAGACCGGTCCCGGCGTCGCTCGACGTTCAAACGCGAGTCCGGATTGGCCGCCGCCCCAGGGCAGGCTGTGAACCATGCCGTTCAACGTGACGCCGATGCGGCGGTCCGCGCCGATGACGTCGGTGAAACTGAAGTTGAGCGACGGGCCGTAGCCGGCGACGGGCATTTTCCACCAGCTCGAGTTATTATATCGCAGCGTGTACGGCCGGGTGGCGAACCCGATCGTGTAGTCGAGCCGGCGCGGGACCGCGCGGTCGAACGCGCTTTTCGTGACCATATTGATGCTGCCGCCGATCGAGGAACCTTCCATGTCGGGCGTGGCGGCCTTGGTGACCTCGATGGTCTCGATGTTGCCGAGCGAGGCCTGTTCGAACTCGAAGGAACGACCGAGACCGCTCGACTGGGCCGTGGCCATGTGCTGGCCGTCCATCGTCACGGAGCTGAGCGCGGAGCTGACGCCGCGGATGCTCACCTGGCGGACGTCCGGGCCGTTGTAGTCGGCCGTGATGCCGACGACGTGCTGAAGCAGGTCGCCGACGTTGCCATCGGCGACGTTGCCGAAGGTGTCCGACGAAACCACGTTCTTCACGTTGGGCGCCTGCCGCTGGAGCGTCTCGGCCAGCGCCGTGCCCTCGCGTTCACCCGCGACCGAGAATTTCTCCATCTGGTAGATTTTCGAGGTGAGCCCGATGTCGCGCACGACTCGCTGGCCGGCCGCGACCGTGACGGTGAACTCCTGCGGATCCAGGCCCGTGTAGGAGACGGCGAGCGTCAGCGGCCCGGCCGGGAGATCGCGCAGCTCGAAACGGCCCTCGCGGTCAGTGGTGGCACTGCGCTGGGTGCCGGTGGCGGATACGACTGCGCCCTGGAGGTACGAACCGGTGGCGACGTTGCTAACCTGGCCGATGATGGTGGCCCCGGACCCGGACTGGGCGAGGGCGGGGCGGGCGGCGAGAAAGGCGCCGACGCAGGCCGCCGCGAGCAAACCGGTGAAACCAAACAGCCGTGCGACGAGTACAGCCGCGAACAGGGACGGGTGGAGCATGGGATGGGGCGGAGGTCTTCCGGGGATAGAGACGGGCCGCAGTTAAGGCGTGGCAGCGGCCTGGGGCTGGGTCAAGGGGACGAGCATGGTCCGAAAGGGCCGGAAGGTTCAGCCTGGAAAACGCCGTTGAACCACTGATTTTCACTGATGAGCACTGATGAAAGCCGAGTTGTAGGATGGAGGCCACGCACCCGGCGATTGAACAAAACTTCGACCTGACCGATCTGGATCTTCTTCATCAGTGTTTATAAGTGCCCATCAGTGGTTAATTCGTCTGCGAAATTTAGGTTCAGTCCGCGAGGCGCGACCTGACTGCATCGTTTCCTTCACCGCCGACGCGCCCGTTGACAGCGAGGCCCGTGCGCCGCTTCGCTTTGGACATGCGCGTTGTTTTGGTCACAGGCGGCGGATCAGGCATTGGCCGGGCGTGTGCGCTCGCGCTGGCGAAGGCGGGCTTCACCACCGTGGTGACCGGGCGGCGACCGGACGCGCTCGAAGCCACCGTCGCGAGGATCGTGGCCGCGGGTGGCGCGGCGCTCGCCATTCCCGCCGACATCACGAATCCGGAGTCGGTGCAGACGCTCTTCGCCGCGGTGAAGCAGCGCTTCGGGCGGCTCGACGTCCTTTTCAACAACGCAGGCGTGAGCGCCCCCGGGATACCGCTCGAAGACGTGACCTATGAGCAGTGGCGGACAGTCGTCGACACGAACCTCACCGGCCCCTTCCTCTGCACGCAGGCGGCGTTCCGGCTCATGAAGAGTCAGCAGCCCGCGGGCGGACGGATCATCAACAACGGCTCGATTTCCGCGCATGTGCCCCGGCCGAACTCGTCGCCCTACACCGCGACGAAGCACGCGATCACCGGCCTCACGCGGGCCACCGCGCTCGACGGCCGTCGGTTCAACATCGCGTGCGGCCAGATCGACATCGGCAACGCCGGCACCGAGATGACGGAACGCATGCAAAAGGGCGTCCCGCAGGCCGACGGCTCTTTGAAGCCCGAGCCCACCATCGACGTGACGCACATCGCCGCGGCCGTGGTTTACATGGCCAGCCTGCCGCTCGACGCCAACGTGCCCTTCATGACCGTGATGGCGACCGGTATGCCGTATATCGGCCGGGGCTGATACGGCATGGACCTGTAAGCGAGACGCGACTTGCCTGACAGTTGAACAGGAAGGTCGGGAAGGAGGATTGGCGCTTCCCGCTCTTCCCGGCCTGTTCAAGATCTCAGGGGACAAACTTCCCCCCGAGTTCATCCGCAATATGCACGCGGATGATCTCCTCGAAACTCGACTCGGCCTTGAACCCGAGACTCAGCGCGCGGCGCGGGTCGAAATTTCGCGGCCAGCCGGCGACGATGCGGATGATGGTGGGATCCGGCTCGCGACGGATGCGCTGCACCACGCCCTCGCCCGCCACGCGGCGCAGCGCCTCGATCTGCTCGCCCACGGTCACGGAGAGGCCCGGCATGGAGAGGTTGCGCCGGGCGCCGAGCTGTTCGGCCTTCAGACCGGCTGCGTGAACGAGAAAATTAACCGCCGACCGCGGCGACGCGTGCCAGTGCCGCACGTCCTCGGCCACCGGCAGGACCGCCTCCTTCCCGGCGAGCGGTTCGCGGATGATGTTCGAGAAGAATCCCGACGCCGCCTTGTTCGGCCGGCCGGGACGGACGCAGACCGTGGGCAGCCGGATGCCGATGCCGTCGAAAAAGCCGCGCCGCGAGTAGTCGGAAAGGAGCAGTTCGCCGATCGCCTTCTGCGTGCCGTAACTCGTGAGCGGCGTGTGGAGGAACTCGTCCCCGATCGCGTCTGGGAACGGTGCGCCGTAGACCGCGATCGACGAGGTGAACACCAGGCGCGGACAATATCCGCCGCCCACCCGGCGGATGGCTTCGAAGAGTTCGCGGGTGCCGTCGAAGTTGATTCGGTAGCCCTTCTCGAAGTCGGCTTCCGCCTCACCGGAGACGATCGCGGCGAGATGAAAAATCACGTCGGGGCGCGGCGCCACGAGTTTCGCCGCCTCACCGGGTAACGAAAGATCGGATACGACCACGTTCGTTGGAAACGCGGCGCCGGCCGGGCTCTCGCCCGCCACCACGTCGTGCACCGTGACCTGGGTGATGCCCCGCCCGTTGAGCGCGCCGTCGCGGGCCAGCCGCGCCAGCAGTTTGCGCCCCACCATCCCCGCGCCGCCGATGATCAGAATGTGCATGGATAAATCCCTTCGCCGATCCCGGCCGCGTTGACAAGGAGACCCGTACGCCTGCCGTGATTCGTTTCGCAATTGCAGGAGCGGCTATAAGCCGCGACCTCCGGAGTTTCCGAAGGTCGGTCGCGGCGTGAAGCCGCTCCTACACGCGGTAGATCACTGACCGAGGCAGAATAGCTTCGTGCCGGTGCGGATGAAGAGATTGCCCTGCGAGATGGCGACGCTCGAGCGGTGGCGGGTGTCGTCGCCCTCGTCCTTGAAATTCGCGTTGTTCAGCAGCTTGAACTCGCTGCCGCCGGCCTGCACGACGAACACGTCGGCATCGAAGTTCATCATATAGATCTTGCCGTCGGCCGCCGTCGGCGAGCACTGGAAAGGAGACCGGCCGCCGAGGTCGCCGCTCCATACGACCGCGCCCTTGGCGGGATCGACGCAGTAGAGCTTCCGTTTCGTGCCATTGAGAATGTAGAACTTGCCCTCGTAGAAGAGCGGCGTCGGCACATCGGTCGTGAGGTCGCGCTCGTTGATGGTCGGGGCGGCATCGGCCGCGTCCTCGACCTGCTGCACATGACTCTGCCACGCGAGGTTCTTGGTCGTCAGCGTGCCGCTTCCGCCCGCCTTCACGGCGTAAACCGGGGCGTTCTTCGGGCCGCACGCGAGGATCACGCCTCCGCCGACCGTGGGTGACGGGACGAGGCGCCAGTGCCCGATCTTGGTCGGGTTCCAGGTGCCCCAGCGCCAGAGTTCGCGGCCGTTCGCCGGATCATGACCGGTGATGCAATCGCCACCCACCACCACCAACTCCTGGCGACCGTTATGAGTAAAGGGCAGGGGCGTGCTGAACGCCTCGCGGGACTCGGCCACGGCGGCCGAGGGCCGGAGGCTCCGCCACAGGTCCTTGCCGGTGGCGGGATCGAGCGCGAGGAGGAAGGATTCGTTGCCGGTCGGCTTGCCGCGGTCGCGCACGGCGACGTCGCGCTGCAGGATCTGCATGATGAGCCGGCCGTCGTGCAGCAGCGGGCTGGTCGAAAACGTCCACTGGAACGCGAAAGGTCCGAGGTTGCGCTCCCAGAGCTTTTTGCCGCCGACCTCAAACGCCACGAGCTCACCGGTGCCGAAGAAGAAGAAGACGAGCTTGCCGTCGGTCACGGGCGACGGGGAGCAGGAATTGCTGTATTGGCCGTCGGTGGAGTACTCACTGATGTCCGCGCGCCAGAGCTGCCGGCCCGTTTTGCGGTCGAGACAGATTGCGGCCTGCTGCTTCGTCTTCGGATCGGCGGCGGTGACGAAGACGCGGTCGCCCCAGATGACCGGCGTGGCGGCCGAGGAGCCGGGCAGGTCGACGGCCCACTTCACGCCCTCGGTTTTGCTGAAATTGCCCGGGAGGCCCTTTTCCGGGCTGGAGCCGTTGTGCAGCGGACCGCGCCAGTTGGACCAGTTCTCGGCGTGGAGCGCAGCGGTGGAGAAGACGAGCGCGAGCGGGAGCAGGAAACGTATCATGGGACGGAATGGTTTCGGCGGAGGCGGACTGACGTCACGATTGGTTCGGTGGGGAGACGCGGGGCGGGGTGGCCGCCGCGTCCGAGGCACTTCGAAAGTGGACGCGCCCGGGGTCAAGTTTGGATGGATTCGCAGGGAGCGAATTCGGATGTTCGTCCGGCTGCAGGAGCGGGTTT
>JBEIHL010000039.1:0-10493 GCA_040381375.1 Opitutaceae bacterium | reverse complement strand
GATCAAGGGTCATGGTGGTCCGCTCCAGCCGTGCAGACGTGAGCGACCCGCTCGCAAGCAGGAATCGTGACAGATCGGCGAAACGAGCGCTGAGGTGCGAATCAGATTCCGGCCGCCGTGATTCCCCGTCGGTCCAGCGAAATTTCCGGTGCAACAGTAGCGGGTTGGGCGGAGTCGATTGTCGTGGTGCCTAGCCGTGAAATCCGCTTCCTCTCCCTCGCCGTCTTCGGTCGCCCCGCCGGCGCACGGGCCGCGGCCTCCTGTCATGCCTGAGGATCCACCGCCGCGTCGAGAAGCCGTAAGCCGTGCTCTATACGACGGCGCGTCGCCAGGCGATCAACCGCCTCAAGCGCCGCAGCATCGCGCCGTTTGCCGCGGCTCCTGCCCGCCCTGATGCGGCCGCGGCCGACTCGGCCGGCGTCGCCCGCCAGGTGATGGCCCGGCAGGTGTTGCGCCTCCTCGAAGCGGCGCTGGCCGAGCTGCCCGAGGGCTGCCGCACGGTGTTGCTGCTGCGCAAGGTCGAGTTCCTCTCCCACCGCTAGATCGCCGAGCGCCTCGGCATCTCCATCTCCACCGTCGAAAAGCAACACGCCCGCGCCCTGCGTCTGCTGCGCGCCGCGCCCCCCGTTGAAACTGTGCCCGCCGCCGAAGGAAAGGTGCTCGGATGAAACTCCCCGCTTCCGCTCCCAGCTCCGCCGCCGCGGAGGAAGCCGCCCTCTGGGCCGCTCGCCTCGATGGCGCCCCGCTCGACGGCGCCCGCCGCGCCGAACTCGACGCCTGGCTCGCCCGCGATCCGCGCCGCCGCCCGATTTTCCTCTGTTGGAACGGGATCGGCCTCGCCGCCGCCGTCCTTGCGTTCACCGTCTGGATCGCGCGGCCGGTTTCCGAGGTCCAGAGCCTCGCCACCGCGGTCGCCCAACGCGGCACGCACGTCCTGGCCGACGGTACGCGCGTCGATCTCAACGCCCGCACCAGCCTTCGCTGCGAACACCGCGGCGCCGAGCGTCACGTCCAACTCGGCGACGGAGAGGCCGTGTTCACCGTCGCGAAGGACGCGACCCGGCCGTTCATCGTCCGGACGCCCGCCGGTTCCGTGCGCGTCACGGGCACGACCTTCAGCGTGCGCAACGATCCCGCCGCCGCCGTCTCGCTCGAGGTTCTCGTCGTCGAAGGTTCCGTCCCGGTTCGCCCCAGCGACACGACCGCCACCCCGGCCGGCGGACCATTCTCCCTGCAGGCCGGCGATCGCCTCGCCGCCGGGTCGCGCGGGGTCGAGGTGCGCGCGCTGACCAACTCCGCCATCGAAAACGCGCTCGCGTGGCGCGAAGGCTACGCCGTGTTCGACGACGTGCCGCTCCACGAAGCGACCGCGCGTTTCGCCGGACGGAGGCCGATGCGGGCGGCGCCGCCGGCACGGTAAATTCAGTCGTGACAGGCGCGATCGCACGCCCCTACTGGCAGTGCGACGCCTTCGTCCAGGGTTCGCTCTCCGGCCTTGTCCAGTGGCTGCCCGACCGCCTCAACGTGCAGGTCCGCGTGAACAACGTGCTCGGCGCAGATTTTCCCACGTTCGTCCACGACTCCTCGGGCGCCGGGGTGCAGACCTACGGCGACTGGCGCCGCCGCACGTATTCGCTCTCGCTTACGACGCGGCGTCTTGAGTCGGACCGGATTCGCCGCGGGGAATATTATGATGCCTCCGCGATAGCGGGTTTTCCTGCGGCGCTTGTCATGTTGGGCAACCCGCCTCCCGCCGTGACTACCGCTGCCACCCCCACGCCCCAGGACGATCCGGCCCTGCGCGAGACGCTCAAGCGCTGCTCCCCCGCCACCTACTACGCCGCCTGCAAATTTCGCCAGACGGCCAATCCAGACGATCTGCGTATACTCGTCACCGGCGTGATCGAGCGCTTCGTGGAGCGTTCGAATCGCGCCGCGACCCGCGCCCGCGCCGGCCAGCAGCGACTGGGACGTGACCATCGTTCAGGAGCACATCCAGCACATCCGGCAGCCCGAGGCCGACGCCGCGCGCGCGCTCAGCCGCCGCACCTGAGATTGGTCCAGGCCGAGCGCGCCGTACCGAATGACCGTTGTCCCAACGCTCATTTCTTGAAGACCATGATCGCGGTTCCGATCAGGCCCAGGAGCCAGAGGGCGAGGATGGCCGCCGGCGAGTACTCGCCCCTTTCCGCGGCGGCGAGGGCGTTTTGAAGGCCGACGCGGCCATACATGCCGAACCCGAAGACACTCGCCGGTCCGGCGATGAAAGCGAACACGGCAAAGCGAATCAGGAAGCTGTATTCCTTCTTCTCCCCGTCCTCTTTGGGCGAATCGTCGTCGGCGCTCATGGGGTCTTCGCTCGAGTAGTGCCGCTTCTCCGGGACGGCGAACACCGACCCGCAGTCGACGCCGGACTGGGAAATCGAATAGCTCGCTCGCCGGGGACGCGCTTCATTGCAGGCGCAAGCTCAGGACATCGGTGGCTCGCCGGCAATCGAAACGTTTGCCCCGTTCGACCCCGGTTCGCCGGCATCGGGTCGATGAGGCGGCGACGGAGTTGCCGGAAGCCAGGGAGGCGACTTGCAGCCCTCGCGCGACTCGCCACACATGGTCGGAGCATGCCGCCCGCCACCGTGACTCCGACCGCCGACGCCCATTCCCAGGCGATGCGCGTGCTGGTCGCGCTCAGTGTGGCGCACCTGCTGAACGACGTCCTGCAGTCTCTCATCCCGGCCCTGTATCCGCTCATCAAGGACACGTTCGCGCTCACCTTTGCCCAGATCGGGCTGATCACCTTCACCTACCAGCTCACGGCGTCCGTGCTGCAGCCGATCGTGGGTGCGTTCACGGACCGGTGGCCGCTGCCGCAGTCGCTCGCCGGCGGCATGGTGTTCACGCTGGTCGGGCTCGTGATGTTCGCGCGGGCGAACCAGTACTCCACCCTTGTGCTGGCGGCCGGACTCACCGGCACCGGCTCCGCGATCTTCCACCCCGAGGCTTCGCGGTTGGCGCGTCTGGCCTCGGGTGGCCGGCACGGTTTTGCGCAGGCGCTGTTCCAGGTTGGCGGCAACCTGGGGAGTTCGATCGGTCCCCTGTTCATCGCGCTCGTCGTCGCACCTCGCGGGCAGACGCACTTGCTCTGGTCCGCGCTGCTTGCCGCCGGGGCGATCGCGCTGCTGGTGTGGCTGGGTGACTGGTATCGGCAGCATCTCGACGGGGCGCGCCACCGGACCTCCACGGGTCTGCCCCGGCCCCTGACGTCGCCGGCGCCGCTGGCGCGCGGTCGGATTGCCTTCGTTCTCGCCGTTCTCGGGGTCCTGATCCTTTCGAAGTATTTCTATCTCGCGGCGATGACCAGCTACTACACGTTTTACCTCATCGAGCGTTTTGGCATCACGGTGCCGGCCGCGCAGATTTATCTCTTCGTGTTTTTATTCGCTGTGGCGGCGGGCACGATCATCGGCGGCCCGGTGGGCGACCGGATCGGCCGGCGCAAGGTCATCTGGGCGTCGATTCTCGGCGTGGCGCCGTTCACGCTCGTCCTGCCGTACACTGGACTCTATGGCACCGTCGCGCTGAGCATCGTGATCGGCGTGGTGCTCGCCTCGGCGTTTTCGGCGATTCTGGTGTATGCCCAGGAACTGATGCCCGGACGCGTTGGGTTCGTTGCCGGTTTGTTTTTCGGGCTGGCGTTTGGCATGGCGGGCATCGGCTCCGCGCTGCTCGGCTGGCTCGCCGATCTCACGAACATCGAGTACGTGTTTCGCGTGGCCGGATATCTCCCGCTGCTCGGCCTGCTGGCGGTGTGCCTGCCTGACCTCCGCCGTGATCCGCGTTGGCGGGAAAAATCTCCCGCCCGTGCCTGATTCGCCCAACGAGATATCTCGCCTTCCTCACATGATCCTCCGCGCCTCCCTCGTCGTCTTCGTGTTCGGTTTGCTCTCGCCGGTCGAAATTGTCGCGGCCGCCGCGCCGTGGAAGATTGGAGCCGCTTCGATCGCGATCACGCCGGATCTGCCGATGTGGATGTCAGGCTACGGCTCCCGGAAAAAGCCGGGCGAACAGGTGGCCTTGCCCTTGCACGCCAAGGCGCTCGCGATCGAGGACGCGGCGGGGGGCCGCGTGGTCATCGTTACCACCGACCTGCTGGGCATTCCGCGCGTGCTGCGCCAGGCGGTGGAGACCGAGGCTCAACGGCGTTTCGGGCTCGCCCGGGAGCAGCTACTGCTCAACGCATCGCACACCCACAGCGGGCCAGAACTCCGGGGCGTCAAAACCTCACTGAACGATCTGGATCCCGTCCGGAGCAAACGCGTCGCCGCGTATCAGGCGGAGGTGCAGGAGAAAATTGTCGCTGTCATCGGCCAGGCCCTCGATCGCCGCCAACCGGCGACGCTGGCGTTCAGCAAGGCCCGCGCCGGCTTTGCGATGAACCGGCGCAAGGACTACAGCCTGACGCCGGAATCGCCGGGCTATAATAAGGTGCCCAATCCGTACGGCCCGGTGGACCACGACGTACCTGTGCTGGTCGCGACCGACTCCAGCGGTCGCACCCAGGCGATTCTGTTTGGCTATGCCTGCCACAACACCACCAGTGGCGACTACGCGTTTCACGGCGACTACGCGGGCTTCGCGCAGGCGAATCTGGAGGAGACCTATCCGGGCGTAGTGGCGCTGTTCATGACTGGATGCGGCGGAGATCAAAACCCCTACCCGCGCGGGCCCATGGTGCCCGGCCAGTCCGCTATCGACCTCGCGCGTCGTCATGGCGTCTCGCTGGCATCCGCGGTGGCAGCCGCGTTGAACGCTCATCCGCGACCAGTGACAGGATCGATCGGCAGCCGGCTCGAGGACGTGGCGCTGCCCTATTTGACGGTGCCGACCCGGGCGGAGCTAGAGGAGCGGACGCGGGCGAAAAACGAAGCGGACCGGGACCATGCGCAGGTTTTGCTAGAGTGGCTCACGCGCGACGGGCGGTTGCCGGATCACTACTCGTATCCAGTGCAGGTGATCCATTTCGGCCGGGATCTCGCGCTCGTAGGCTTGGCGAGCGAGACCGTCGTGGACTTCTCCCTCCGGCTTAAGCGCGAACTGGCCATGCCGGCAGTGTGGGTCGCGGGTTACTGCAACGACTTTATGGGCTATATTCCGAGCCGCCGCATCTGGGACGAGGGCGGTTACGAGGGCGGCGGAGCAATGACGTATTGGCGAGATACGATGTACCGGGTCCTGCACCCGAACCAATGGGACTCGTCCGTCGAGGACAGAATTGTCGGCAAAGTGCACGAGCTGCATCGTCAACTGGCGGAACCGCCACGATGAGCCCTTAGGTCGCAGGCGTCGTGGCGGTCCCCGCCGTTGGCGCTAACGCCTCATTGGGCGGCTGACGCTGGAGGAGATCCCAGCGATTCCCGTAGAGATCCTCGAAGACCACCACTGTGCCGTACGCCTCTTTTCGCGGAGCCTCGCAGAAACGAACTCCACGCTCGCGGAACTTCCGGTAGTCGCGCCAAAAATCGTCGGTGTGGAGAAAGAGAAAGACGCGCCTGCCTGCCTGGCGACCGATCATCGCGGCATCTTCTTCCCTTCGCGGTTTCGCGAGCAACAGGCCGCATTCGCTCGAGCCGGGGGGCGCAATCACGACCCAGCGCTTACCTTCAGATTCGATCGCCGTGTCCTCGACGACGCGAAAGTCGAGCTGCCTCGTGAAGTACTCTATGGCCTCGTCGTAATCGCGCACCAGAAGGGAGACTGTGCCGATCGTCTGCTTCATTGCTCCGAGGCAAGACAGACGTCGGCGCAGGCTCGCGCCTGGTTCGGAACATTTTTCGGGGCAGGCAATACGGCCATATGGCTTCCGGTACTCAGCTCATGCCTTCAGACCGGCTCAAGGTATTTATCGGTTTCCGCGAGAAGATTGCCGCTGCTGCAGAAATGATGCTCGATGCAAACATAACGAGGAGGCTCATGAAGATTCCCGCGGGACGGTCGTCTGGGTCGCCGAACATGATGATGAAGACTACTGCTCCCGCCACGAAACCGATGACAGCCATCGCGCAATACTTGATGGCTTTCAGCCCATCCACGGTCCCTTGCGAGAACGCTCCGGTTACTCGGACCTGAGTTCCTCGGCGTACGTTCCTAGCGCACGAAGTCGCGGACTTGGCTGGATCCGGGCGATCCTTCCTCGCTGGGATCGTAGGACCGCCGCCGCGCGCCGGGCCGACCCAACTTTTCGCCCCGAATTGCTCCATTGCCCTGGCATGGACTCCGGATGCCTTGTGTCACGGCATGCTTGAAAAAGGAGCGACGCGAATCAGTCAGGGGACAGGCCACGGCCTAGGACTGATTTGCGGCGGCCGTGCTAGTTGCATTCGCGCAACGGAACGTGCTCTCCAGATCCGAATCGCGAGTCTGTCCCCCTGATACCAATCGCAGTTGGAATTTAGACTATAGGGCCGGAAAGCCGACGCCGAGATTTTGACCACAGATCAGACGGATTACACAGAAAGAGGCAGGTTCGGTTTTCTCTGTATCCGTGCCATCGGTGTGATCCGTGGTTAAAGTCTGTTTCTTTCGAGCTGTTGGTATGACTCGCCTTGGCGTGCCGATGCAAACCCCCCGGTTTTGGGTTTGTTATGTTGGCTGGAGATCTGGCAGTATTTTTTTGGAGATTAACCCTCCCCCCCCAATGACTATCGCAACTTTGCCGGCCGTACGCTTGGCATGTTTGTTAGGGCTTTTGGTGTTTGCGGCCCGCGGAATGATGGCCGCCGATGTGCCGGCACCACCGGACTCCCCACTGAAAAGCCTGGTTGGGCAACTCGCGCAGAAGCGAGCCGCGGCCAAGGCCGATCAGGTCGCGCCCAAGCCAGTTCCGAAGGAGCAATTGCTTCGCCCGGAGTTCCGTTTCAAACCGGCGAAGACGTGGCTGATGTTGCCTGAACTCGCGAATACGCTCGGCACGAACGCCGAGGAGCGGGCGGCCGTGCTGCAGTTGCTCGATACCGGCGCCACCGAGGTTCGCAAACTTCTCGCCGCCGAGGGTGCCGAAAATGACGTGGCGGCTGCGACCTCACTTTTCGTGTCACAACTCTGGCAGGTGGTGCGCCAGCAGCAATTGCCCGAGGCGGATGTCGATGCGCTGCACGCTCAGATCGTCGGTGTGATGACCGGGCCTCAAGTCGCGAATATGAAGGACGCTGACAAACAGCGTTACTGGGAGTTTTGCGTGGGTTACCCGATCTTCATCCTCGGCATGGCTGAGGTGATCGAAGGCGAGGCGCAACTCACCGACCTGCGCAAGGCTGCCGTTCTGGGCTTTGAGTCGCTCTTGGGCGTGAGCCCCGAACTCGTCGATATCGGTCCGGCTGGGCTCACCATGCGCGCCGGCGTGAAGGAGGCGGCCGCCGCGCTCGCCCGGAAGGATGTGGCGAAGCCGATGGCGCCGCAGCCTTCGGCAGCGAGTGTCCCTGCGCCTCCTGCCAGCGGCCCGGCGATCCAAGGCATCACCTACACCGCGCCCGCCGGATGGTCGCGCGAGACTTCAGGCGGCAATACCCTTTTTCGCGCCACGCTCGGCGATGTGGACAACAACGGTCGGCCCGAGGCGAACAACAGCGCGAGCCACATCGCCACGATCGCCCTGTTGCCAATTCTGACCTCCCGCGGCGCCGGACCCACGGCGCTCTTCGATCAGACCTGGCGTGACCAGTTCGCCGAATACGTGCTGGGCGATACGTTCGTGCACTACCGTGCGCGGATGAGGAGCAACCTCGTCGTGCTTTACATGGGTCGGTTCTTCGAGCGTCCCAATGCGGGCCGATACGCGGGCAACCCCAAGACCTACGGCGTGCTCTACCTCGTCGATCTCGGGGGTGATCGCTTCCAGCCCATCATCGCGTTGGTCGACGCGAGGGACCCGGGCATGGGCATGGATTCGTTCAAGGAGGGAGCGGCCCTCAAGTCGCTCTCGTTTCCGCTCGGCGCATTCCTCGATTCCATCAAGCCCGCGAAAGGCGCGCCGCCGTATCCAGCCGGCGGATTCTTCACCGCGGCTGATCTTCGCGGACGCTGGACCCAGTCGAGCGGCGCTTACGGCGGCACCTTTGTCAGCGCCACCACCGGGGCATTCGCCGGCGCGGCCGTCTCGTCCGCGGGCGGGCGCTTCGCGCTCAACAACGACGGCACCTACGCCTACGATTTCTCTTATTACTCCACCAGTCCGCTGACCGGCCACTCGGGCGGCTCGACCAAACACAGCGGCCGCTACCGGCTCGACGGCGACATCGTGCTCATCGAGCCGTCCAAACCGATTGGATACAACTTCACTTGCTGCGCGGTCGGTATCGGCACCCGGCAGACCCCCGGCGGTGTGAAGCGCATCCTCGTTACCGTCTCGGCCAACAGCTCCGGCGGCTTCGCTGCCGCTCCGCTGATCTCGAACTGGGACAGTTATCAGGGCACGATGACCTGGTACACTGAGGAGTGAGCGCCGCATCCTGAATCCACCAACCACTGAATCCACTCCGATGAAACACTTCCCCCAGGCTCTTCTGCTGGCTCCGCTGGCCCTGTGCGCATTCACGCTGCAGGCGCAGTAACCGACCAACTCGACCAAGGGCCCAAACGTCCCGCGACCCGAGGATCTGCCGCCCGTCGCGCCATAATCCAATGCGGCAACCGTCCCTTCAACGACGGTGGTGCGACCGACCATTCGTGGTGTCAGTCCGGTGGCACGGCCGGCCAATACCGGCACGGTCTTGCCTGGCCACGATGGCTCCCCCCCCCGCCGCCGAAGCCCGGCGCCGAACGCACCACGGGCGACGAAGACGAGTTCGACGACCTCACTATTGAGCGACGCACCGCGCCCAGTGATCTCGGGACCACTCCGCTGCCTTCACCGGGAGCGCCGCTGGGCTCCGAGAGCACGCAGCCGGTGAGCGCCAATCCACTGCTCGTGGTCGGCCCGATCGCTCGGCCCGGCGCCAGGGGCCCGTTGCGGAAAGTCGGGGTCGCGCGCACGACCGGAGACGAGGATGCAATGGACCACCTCGACATCCAGCGGCGCACGGCCCCCAGCGATCTCGGAATAACGCCGCTGCCATCGTTCGATGCTCCGCTGGTGGGCCCACGGCGCCGATCGTGCCCGGGCGCGCGATCATGCCGGCTCTTCAGGTGGAGCGACTGCTGCCGGCCTCAAGGACGGCGGCCACCGCCGCACCCATTCCGAAGGCTCCGAAGGGCGTGGTTGCTGCGGCCGGCCCGAGCCTGCGCATGAGCAAACCGCTGACGGCACCATCCGCCGCGAACACGCACGCCTCCCCGCACTCCTCAAGCTCTCCCATGCGCGCCAGCGCCACCTCGAGAAGCAACTCGCCACCCTCGTCAGCGCCACATCCACGGCGGCCGCGCCGCCCTTCGCCGCGTCCTCTACCTGGCCGCTCTGACCGCGACGGTTCACAACCCTATCCTCATACCGTTCTATCATCGCGTCAGTCAAAACGGTAAACCCGCTAAACTCGCACTCACCGCAGTCATGCGGAAGCTCATCATACTCCTCAACCGACTCGCGAAAAATCCCGCTTTAAATCTTGTTTAATCAACACCGTTGCTGGCGCCTTCTTCGGCCATTTTCTTCCAAACGCTACCCGATCAATACGGATTTTGGAATTCCTCGATCAAGTGTGACGAACCTCAATGAATTTTTCTTCGCCAGCTCAGACAGATGACCATCAGTAATCGACTGCGGCTTCTTCACGAAGGTCGGTAGCTGACTGACACCTAGATCATCCGAAATGAGCTCGAACCTGACCTTGGATGATGACTTTAGCGCGTCCAGCGCTCGCTTAGCGGATTCGATGTCTGACTGCAGACCTGTAAGGACCGAAATTCTGACAAACCCCAACTCCGTGATCGAACAGGTATGAAATCCAGTCGCAGACTTCGCAACCGCCGCGTACCAACCGATAGCCTTGGGATGAAGGGTATGCCCGGTGTGCGCCAGAGCCAGCAGCACATTGACGTCGAGCAGGTATCTCACGGGAAATCGAGCATCGCTTCACGTACGTCCTCACTCGAGATACTGATCTCTTCCGGCGACTTCGTGATTCGTAAGCCTGTCTTTAAATCAGTCACCAACTTCGGTCTTTCGAGTGCCACGCTCTCCGGAGTCAGCACAATCGAACCACCCTGTACTTTGCACACCAAAGTGGCTCCAGGGCGCAAATGCAGGCGGCTGCGCACTTTCTTAGGTAAGACGATCTGCCCCTTACTCGATAACCTGGATATCATTTCTTACCGTCTTACCGGCCACTGCGTAAGTCAAGGAGTCCGTTCCTTTGCCGAACGTCAAAGATGAGCCACGACGGGACTTGGCGCGCCTCGTGCCGCATCACGACTTCCGTTCCATCGTTTCATTTCGAAGGCACATTCCAAAGCACGAGGCGTGAAGAGTCCCGTCGTGGCTCTGGCGCCTTGTTCGGCGTCTGGTG
>JBEIHL010000038.1:0-10709 GCA_040381375.1 Opitutaceae bacterium | reverse complement strand
TGGGTCGGTCGGCTTTCACCGGGCACCTCCGTTGCGGCGCTGCAGCTTCTCGCTGGTGAGACTCCGCCGGGAGCGACTCACGGGATCGGCGGGCTGCAAGGCGACGGCGGCGTCGTAGCATGCGATAGCAGCTTTCTCGTCAAACAGCACGGTCTCGTGCAGCACACCGAGCGAGAGGTAGAGTTGGGCGCGGCGCGACGCGGTGGCGGGTGAGCGGCCGGCGAGAATCGGTTCGGCGGCGAGTTGGGCTTGCAGGGCGGCTTGGCGAGCGAGTGGCAGTTCGCGGCGGTTGTAGAATTCGCCCGCGATCTCGATCAGGCTTTGGGCCAGCGTGGTCTGGTCGCCGCCGGCGGCAGCCTCGGACCGCAGGGTGCGGCGGAGGTGGGAAAGAGCGGTTGCGGTCGAGTCGCTGCGAAACAATTCCATCGCGGCGCGCCGGACGCGTTGATTGTGGCGGAGGTCATCGCGTGGGGCGGACCAGGCATCGAGGGGCAGGAGGAGGAGGGTGAGCAGGAGGGTGAACGCTTTCATGGACGGAGAAGGAAAGGGTTTATTGCGCGCGGTGGAGGCGCAGTTGGGGCGTGCCGTTGTCGTTCGCGGACGTGACCACGAGAAGCGCAGCGGCGCTGTTCGCGGCGCCGGCGGCGTTCATGACCACGACGTCGTACGAGCCGGCGTCGGACGGCGTGACGGCAACAAGGGTGAGCTGGGCGGCGGTGACGCCGCTACGGTTGCCTCCGGGCGCGAGCGGCTGTCCGTCCTTGCGCCACTGATACGTCAGGGGAAGAGCGCCCGTGGCGGTGACGGAGAACTGGACGTTCTGCCCCGCCGGGATCGTCCGGGTCGAGGGAGCCACGGTGATCGTCGGGGCCTGTAGGGTGAGGTAGTTGGCCTTCACCGTGGCGGCGCCGGCACCCAGGGTGAACGTCGTGGTGGCGGACGCGGCGGACGCGAACGTGCCGACGCCTGCTTCCAGGCTCCAGTGACTGAAGACCGAACCGGCGGGAGGCGACTGGGCGGAAATCGCAGCGACGGAACCGGCCGGGTAGGAACCTCCGCCGCTGCCGTTTTGTACCGTGAGGAGATAAGTGCCCGGCGCGGAGACGGTGACGGACACCTCATTGCTGCTGGGGTACCAAGCGGCGCCATCACTCACGGAGCCGCGGAAGCGGTACGTGCCCGCGGCGTTGAGCGTCAGGGTCAGCGTGCGCGTGTGGCTGTAGGCGTGGGGTGAAGCGTAGTTGGCGTTGTTGGGCGGATTCTCGCCGCCGGTTTCGCCCGCACCATAGTAGCCGACGCGGGGCGAAACTTGTTCGATATTGATGTAGTTGAGGGTGCCGGCGCCGGAGGAGCCGAACGCGGAGATCACGACCGGTTGTCCTGGCAGTACGGTGCTGCGATCGACGCTGATGCTGGCGTTGGGCGGCACCAGAAACGTCGAGAGGACGAGCGTCTCGGTGTCGGTACCGGCGGCGTTGGTCGCGGAAATCCGGATACTAAAGGTTCCGGGTTGGGTCGGGCGCCCCGTGATCAGGCCGGAGCCATTGATGATCAGGCCGGGGGCGAGGTCGGTGGCTCCGAATGTAGCCGGCTGGGTGGACGTGGCAGTGATCTGATAGGCAAACGCGGCACCGACCGGGGCGACGGCGCTGAGGGCGCTGGTGATGACGGGTGCCGTGGCGTTGGGGCGAAACTCGATGTAGGCGGTGTACGCTTCGGTGTCGTTCCACTGGTAGGCGCCGGAGACCAGCAGATAGTACGAGCCTGGGCCGACGGGGCGTTCGAGCCGGAAGTTGCCGCCGTCCCCGTTTCCATCGAGGCCGGACTCGAGCACGTTCCCGTTGAGGTGAAGAATCTCACCCCGCGTATCGGCGGGTCCGGTCGTATATACCCGCAGCGTGCCCGGGCCCGGGATGGTGAAGTCGTGCCGATCGACGGACGAACTCCAGTTGCCATTGCCGTTGCCGTCGTCGTCGGTCTCTTCGCTGAAGTGGAGCGTGGAGCTGCTGGTGATCAGATTTTGCCAGGCCGCGACATTCCCCAGCGACTCCGCGTAGAGGCGATGAGTCGGAATGAGAGTTCGGGCCTGCCCGGGTGGCTGCCAATGCAGGGAGACCTCGGCGCCACCGCCGGCTTCAAAGTACTCGAGGACGACGGGAGTTCGGGAGCCGGCGGTGAGGTGGACCGGGCTGCTGGACCGATCGGTGGGAGCGTGGTAGTTCCAGTCATCGATGATGGTGCCGCCGTTGAGTTTCAGCCGCACACCGTCGTCGCTGCGGGTGGTGAACGTATAGAAGCCGGTGATGGGCGCCTCGACGGTGCCGGTCCAGCGGACGGAAAAGTTGTCGCTGCCGATTCCCGGCGCCGGGGCGCCGTTGTTCCAGGGGAAGTTCACGGCGTGATCGATGCGGACGAACACGAGGGAATTGAAGGCGGTGCCGTTGAAGTATTCGCCGCGCAGGCCGTTGCCGGTGCCTTCGCCGGCGGCGGCGTTGACCGTGAGGTTGGCGGGCGCGCTGGTGGCGGAGCCGGCGGCGTTGGTTGCGACGACGTCGTACGAACCGGCATCGGCGAGCTGCAGCCCGGTGAGGGTCAGGCTCGAGCCGTTGGCGCCGGCGATCGGCACCTGGGCCTTACGCCATTGCAGGGTCGGAGCCGGAGTGCCGTTGGCGACAGCGGTAAACGTGGCGGTGCCTCCGACCGGAGCGCTCTGGCTTTGGGGCGGCGTGACGATGGTCGGGGCGATGCTGCCGGCGGCGGCGCCCGGTGGTTGCAGGCGGGTGAGCGGGACGATCTCCCGCGGCTGGCTCGGGCTTTGCCAGAAGAGGCGCGCGGTGGCACCGCCACCGTTCTCGAAGAAATCGACGCGGATCTGATAGCGCGTATTGGCGGTGAGCTGGATGCTGCCCGAGGCCTCGTAGTAACCATGATCCCAATACGCACCGGCGACCGGCTCGGTCAGGTTGGCCACGTAGACGCGCATGCCGTCGTCCGAGCCGGTCGTGAAGGTATAGGTTTCGCTGAAGAGCGGCTCGATCTGCCCGGTCCACCGGATGGAGAAATGGTCGACGTTCGTGCCGGGCGGACCGGCGAGCACCCAATCGTAGTTCGGGTGGTCTCCGCTCGTCGCCGTGCGGACGAGGGTCTGAAAATTGTTGCCGTTGAAATAGTCGGCCTGGAGCCCGGTGTTGCCCCCGGCGGGGGGCGTGACCGTGACGTTCTGGACGTAGAACGCGCCGGTGTTCTGCAGTATGCCCCCGGAGTTGTAGGCCACCCAGTAGAGCTGAACCGAGTACTGGCCGGCGCCGGGCGAGCCGGCGAGCGGCTGGCCGTTGTTGTTGATCGTGTCGATCGCCTGGTAGTACCCGGGTGAATACGGCACGATGAACTTGGCCCGCAGCTTGTAGTAGCCGCCGGCGCCGGCGTTGGACCGGGCGGCGGCGAGTTCGCCGGCGTCGGCGTGAATGGTGGGCAAGGCGTCGGCGGCAAACTTGGTTTGCGACAACCAGACGGCGGCCCGGGCGGGCGTAGCCGCCACGCCAGCCAGGGCGAGCAGCACGGCGGTGCGGGTGATGAGGCGGCGGAGGGACGAAGGAAGGGAAATCATGGCGGGGCGGCAGAGCGGTTCAGCGTCCGGCGGCGGCGAGCAGCGCGGGCAGTTCGTCGACGCGGCCAAAGCCCGTGAGCACACCCTGGCGATTCAGCACAAAGACCGACGGTGATGTGGTCAGTCGGAGCTTCTGCGCGATCGCGCTACGGGGGCCGGCGTCCTCGCGACAGTGAGTGCCCGCGAAGGGCGCGCGCGCGGCGGCCGCCCGTGCTTCCACCGCCGTGACCCCGAGGCCGACGTAGATCCATTGGACGTTGGCGGGAAGTCGGCCGCGGTGGCGGGAGAGCGCGGCGAACGCCCGGGTGTTTGGGCCGTGGCCGGGCGACCAGACATAGAGCACGGTGGGGCCGGGAGCGGCGGACTTGGCCGGCAGTTCGAAGGAGGTCGTGTCGAGTCGGGTGAGACGCAGGGTGAAGGGCCGGCCAACCAGCCCGTAACGCGCGGTGATCGCCTCCGCGGCGGCCCGGACGGCGGGGGCCGGCAGCATCTCCAGCAGTTTGGTCGCGAGCCGGTTTGCGGTTTGCAGCGGAGCGACGGCGGCGAGGCCAGCGTAGAGGCCGTGGATTTCGGGGATCGCGCCGAATTCGCGCAGGAGCGTGTCGGCCAGTTGTTCTTCGGTGGCGAGGGGCGGGGCGCCCTTGGCGTGCTGCTGCCGGAGGCGTTCCGCGGCCAGCGCGATCTCGAAACGTTGTTCGCGGAGAACACTGGCGTCGGCTCGGAAGGCGGCCGCGCGGTCCAGCGCTTTCGTGATGCTGGCGGTGTCCGGGTCGAGTCGCGCACTTTCGATCAGGGCGGTGACCTCGATTTTCCGGGCCGCAGGAGCCTTTGGATTGGAGTTGTGGCGGGCGTGGAATTCCTGGGCCTGCCGGGCGACTTGTTGCAGGCGGGTAGCGCGGAGCTGCCGGGCTGTCGTGCGGGCCGCGGCCGTGCGGAGCGTGGCGGCCGCGGGGAGCGGATCGCGGGCGAACAGCGCCTGGAGGTTTCGCCAGTCCTCATCCGGGCCGGGGCTGTTGGCCGGCGCGGCCAGAAGGGGGAGCGAAACCAGAAGGGCGGCGACCGGGAGAAAAAGCCAGCCGAGGGAGGAGCGGCCGGAGCCGTGGGAGGAAGGACTCATGGTGGGGCGGGGAGAACGCCTCGACTGCAACGCCGATCGAGTCCGATTGAAAAGAGGGCAGAATACCGGGAATGGGGTAGGCCGGATACCCGAGTCGCGGGTGCATCGTGCAGGGTCAGGCGTAACCGAAAATAGAATACGCCTCGGCGTCCGTCGCGCGCCGGCTGGAGGCGTGCCACGAGGGAGCGCGGGTGGGTGTCACTCCAGGGATGCGGGGCGTCGTGCCGCGGGAGCCGGCGGCGGGCGAAAGGGTCGGGCGAGAATCACTCTTGCCGAGCGGAAGCGGTTGGCCATTGCTGGTCCCTTTCCTCCGCTGCACATGCCACAGACCATCGCCGTCCTGGACTTCGGATCCCAACTGACCCAGGTGATCGCCCGCCGGATTCGCGAGTGCCAGGTGTATTCGCGGATCTACCACTACTCGACGCCGGCGGCGAAGCTGCGGGAGGATGGCGTGGCGGGCATCATCCTTTCCGGTGGGCCCCAGAGTGTTTATTCACGGAAGGCGCCGCACCCGGATCCCGCGATTTTCACGCTGGGCGTGCCGATCCTCGGCATCTGTTATGGCGTGCAACTGATGGGGCACTTTCTCGAGGGCGTCGTCGAGCACAGCAAGGCGCGGGAGTATGGGCACGGCGTGCTGACGATCCGGAAGGCCGGCCGGCTGTTTGCCGGGTTGCCGAAGCAGCTGCGGGTTTGGAATTCACACGGCGACAAACTGACTAAGCTCCCGCCGGGGTTCCGCGCCATCGGGACGACGGAGAACTCGCCCTTTGCCGCGATCGAGGATGCGAAGCGCAGTTTTTACGGCATCCAGTTTCACCCGGAGGTGTTCCACACCGAGCGTGGGGTGGACATGATCCGGAATTTCCTGGTCGGCATCTGTGGGGTGAAGCAGGAGTGGACGACGCGCGACTTCATCACGCAGGCGGTCGGCAATCTCCGCGCGCAGGTCGGCCAGGGCCGCGTCCTGCTCGGGCTCTCGGGCGGCGTGGATTCATCGGTGGCGGCGGCGCTGTTGCACAGGGCGATCGGGAAGCAGCTCACGTGCGTGTTCGTCGACAACGGCCTCCTGCGGAAGGGCGAGCGCGAGACCGTGGAGAAGCTTTACGGCGACCACTTCCACATCGACCTGCGGGTCGTCGATGCCTCGAAACTCTTCCTGCGCCGGCTCAAGGGCGTGAGCGAGCCGGAACAGAAGCGAAAGATCATCGGTCGGACCTTTGTTGAAGTGTTCGAGAAGTCGCTCAAGTCGATCGGTCACGCCGAGTTTCTCGGTCAGGGCACGCTCTATCCGGACGTGATCGAGAGCGTGTCGATCGCCGGCAACCCGGCCTCGCTGATCAAGACGCATCACAACGTCGGCGGGCTGCCCGAGCGCATGAAGCTGAAGTTGGTCGAGCCGCTGCGGGAACTCTTCAAGGATGAGGTCCGCCGGGTGGGCGAGGCGCTGGGCCTGCCCAAGGAAGTGGTCTGGCGTCAGCCGTTCCCCGGTCCGGGACTCGGCGTGCGGCTGATGGGCGACATCACGGCCGACAAGCTTGAGATCCTGCGCAATGCCGACGCGGTGCTGCAGGACGAGATGATGCGGAGCGGCTACTACTATAAGGTCTGGCAGTCGTTCTGCGTCTTCCTTCCGGTCCGGACGGTCGGTGTATTCGGCGACGAGCGCACGTACGACTATGTGATCGCGATCCGGGTGGTGGAGAGCACGGATGCGATGACCGCCGACTGGGCGAAGCTGCCCCACGAGCTGTTGCAAAAGGTCTCCAGCCGGATCACCAATGAAGTGCGCGGGGTCGGCCGCGTCGTGTTCGACATCAGTTCCAAGCCGCCGGCCACCATCGAATGGGAGTGATCCCGTTTGATCCTCCCCGCGTTCCACTGCGTCCCAGACCTCGATCCCGAACTCATGACACCGTCCCTTCTGAGCCTGCCGATCTTCGCGTTCGTCGCCTTCGCCGTGGGAGGCCTTAACGCGGCCGAACCCGCGATCATCGCCAAGGCCCGGGCTCAACTCGGGACGGAAGCGGCGCTCGAAGCCGTGCGCTCGGTCCAATACAAGGGTACGGTGGTGGCGATCGATCCGAAGGATCCCACGAAGCAGTCCAAGTCTTCGATCGAGATCATCGCCCAAAAGCCCGACCAGCAGCGCGTCCTGGCGCAGTCCGAGAAGGCGGTCGAGACCACGGTGATCGACGGCTTCGAGGGTTGGCAACGGACCCAGGAAATCAACAATCCCAAGGCGCGCCGGTTCGTCGTGTTCAAGCCCGATGCAGTCAAGCGGCTGCGGGCGCAGGCCTGGGAAAACCTCTCCTTCTTCCGAGGCAGCGAACGTTTCGGCGCCCGCGTCGAGGAACAGGGGACCAAGACGATCGATGGCATCGAGTGCATCCGGGTGGCGTTCATTTATGCGCCGACGATCATTTTCTACCGTTATTTCGACCCGGCGACGGGCCGGTTGGTGCAAACGGAAACCGAGGACGGCGGCGTCACGCGGGAAGAGGGTGAACGCATCGTCAACGGAGTCCGTTTTCCGGAGCGCATGAAGATGACGATCAAGGGCGCTGGCGGGCAGAGCCAGAACGTCACCGTTCACCTTGAAACCATCGTGGTGAACGAGACCTTCCCCGCGGAAATCTTTCGGATGCCAGGCCCGATGCAGCGGTGACGAGCTGGCGCCGTAGCTCCATTTGACGCTGTAGCAGCGGCTTTACGCCGCGACCTAACCTCCCGCCGACCGTTCTGTCGCGGCGTGAAGCCGCTCCTACAATCGGCCACGCCCCCGCCGGGCCACGACGGAAAATCCTCGCGGTTTGCCTCGTTAAGTTTAGACCGCGTAACCGGTTCATGCGCACTTTAATTCACGCTTCGAAGACGTTTGCGGACGACCTGGCGGCTTTCTGCCAGGGGGCGATCGTGCCCAAGGAAATCGCGGATTCGGTCGCGGCCATTCTGGCGGACGTCCGCGGGCGGGGCGACGAGGCGGTGGCGTATTGCGCGGCCAAGTTCGACGGGGCCAAGCTCCGGGCGCGGGATTTCCGCGTGCCGGTGGCGGATCTCGCCGCGGCTGCCAAACGCCTGCCCGCCGAGGAGATGCGGGCATTGGGGGCAGCGCACGACAGCATCGTGGCCTTCAACAAGCGTGGCCTGCCCGCCGCCTGGACGGCGCGCAACAAGCATGGCGCCACGGTCGGCGAGAAGTTCGATCCGATCCGTCGCGTCGGACTCTACGTCCCGGGTGGCGAGGTACCGTTGGTTTCCACGGTCCTGATGACGGTCACGCTGGCGAAGATCGCGCGTTGTCCCGAGATCGCGGTCTTCACGCCGTCGAATGCCGACGGCAAGGTCGCGGACGGCGTGCTGGCCGCGCTGCACCTGGTCGGAGTCTCTGAAGTCTATCGGGTCGGCGGGGTGCAGGCAATCGGCGCCATGGCGTACGGCACGACCACCATCCCGGCCGTCGACAAGATTTTCGGCCCCGGCAACGCCTACGTGTGCGAAGCGAAGCGCCAGGTGTTCGGGACGGTCGGCGTCGATTCGCTGCCGGGTCCGAGCGAGGTGATGGTTATAGCGGACGAGACCGCCAACGTGCCGTTCGTGGCGGCCGACCTCCTCGCTCAGGCCGAGCATGGGTCGGGGCGCGAAAAGATCTATCTCGTGGCCACGTCGGCCGCCGTGCTTTCCGCCGTCGCGTCGGAGATCCGGACGCAACTGCAGATCATTTCCCGGACGGAGAAGACGCAGCGGGTGCTCGAGCAAGGCTTCCTCGCCATCGAGGTCAAGACGCTGGCTCAAGCGGCCGAAGTGGCCAACTATGTCGCGCCGGAACACCTTGAACTCTTGGTCGACAAGTCGGCGACCGCCAAACTGGTCGCGAGCATCACGACCGCGGGTGCGATCATGACCGGCAATTTCACGCCGACGGCGCTGGGTGATTTTGTCGCGGGACCCAGTCACGTGTTGCCGACCGGGCGGGCGGGACGGTTTTTCAGTGGCTTGCGCGTGGCTGATTTTCTGCGCCGGACCAGCCTCATTCACTACGAACGGGCGAGCCTGAAGAAGGCCGAGCCGACGGTCGCCGCTTTCGCCGCCATGGAGAAGCTCGACGCGCACGGGCGCTCGGTTCGCATCCGCGCCCACTGATCGTCCCGGCTGTCGTCCGCCTGCGCCGCGTCCCTCCCGCGTCTTCTCATGTCCGACGTCGTCTCCCTCGCGCTGCCGCACATCGCGCAGCTCCACGCCTATACGCCTGGACTCCAGCCGACCGCACCCGGCTGGGTAAAGCTCAACACCAACGAGTGTCCGTACCCGCCGAGTCCGCGCGTGGTCGAAGCCTTGGCGCGCGAGATCGGCGCGGACGGAGCCTCCCTGAGGCTCTATCCCAACCCGAAGAGTTCACCGCTGCGGGCCGCAGTCGCCCACTATCACGGGCATGGCTTGACCGACGCCAACGTCTGCGTGGGCAACGGCTCCGACGACATCCTCAATCTGCTCGTGCGCGCGTTCTGCACGCAGGAGGCCGCGGCGGGTTTTACGCTGCCGAGCTACTCGCTCTATCCCGTGCTGGTGGGAATCCAGGACGGGCGCTCGAGCGTGATCGAGTTCGATCGCAGCATGCGGTTGCCGGTCGAGCAGATCGCCGCGTCGAAGGCGCGCGCGTTTTTCCTCACCTCGCCCAATGCACCGACCGGGGTCGCGTTTTCGAATGCCGAGCTCGAGCAGGTGCTGGTTTCGTATCGCGGGCTCTTCGTCGTCGATGAGGCGTACGCGCCGTTCGCGCAGGAGAACGCGGTGCCGCTGCTGGCCCGTTATCCGCATCTCGTCATCGTACGCACCCTCTCGAAGGCGCATGCGCTGGCGGGGATCCGCGTGGGTTACGCCCTGGCGGATGCCGCGGTTGTCGACCTGCTCGACCGCGTGCGGGACAGCTACAACGTCAACCGGCTCTCCCAGGCCGCGGCCCTCGCGGCGATCGAGGATCCGATCTATTACGACGGCATCATTGCGCGGGTCAAAGCGACACGGGAGCGGGCCGTGGCAGATTTTACGCAGCGGCGCGGCTGGTTCACCTATCCGTCGCAATCCAACTTCATCTTCACCGAGCCGAAGAATTCCCGCGGTGAGTCCGGACCGGCCGTTTCGAAGTCGGCGTACGACTTTTTGTACGCACACCACGTTTTGGTACGGCACTTTCCCAGCCACGCCTTGACCGCACCATTCCTGCGTCTCAGCGTCGGTACGGACGCCGAAATGGCGGTCCTCAGCGAAACACTCGACGCATGGACACAGGCACATCTCCCTCCCGCAGGGTCACGATAAAGCGCAAGACGGCCGAGACCGACATCGTACTCACGCTCGGCGTGGACGGTGAAGGCCGGGCGAAGATCGACACCGGCGTGCCGTTCTTCGACCACATGTTGAACCTGTTTTCGAAGCACGGGCTGTTCGACCTCGAGGTTCTGGCCAAGGGCGATCTGAACGTCGACTATCACCACACGGTGGAGGACGTCGGCCTCGTGCTCGGCGATGCCTTCAGGCAGGCGCTGGGAAACAAGATCGGGATCCGGCGTTACGGCTTCTTCATGCTGCCGATGGACGAATCGCTCGCGCGCGTGGTCATCGACATCGGCGGCCGGCCGCACCTGGTTTACGAGGCGAGCCCGCCGACGATGTTCGTGCGCGATTTCAATATCGTGCTGGTGAAGGAATTTTGCCGGGCGTTCAGCAACTCGCTGGGGGCGAACCTGCACGTGCACCTGCTGTACGGCGAAGAGCCGCACCACGTGGCCGAGGCGATCTTCAAGGCGCTCGGCCGGGCGGTCGACACCGCGACCCAGTTCGAGCCCCGGGCGGCCAACCTGCTGCCCAGTACGAAGGGGATGATTTGATTCGGGCGAGGGGCGATGGGCGATAGGCGAGGGGTAGAATTGCGTTCCTCGTTTCAGGCTAAGCTCATAGCCTATCGCCCATCGCCCATTGCCC
>JBEIHL010000037.1:0-10750 GCA_040381375.1 Opitutaceae bacterium | reverse complement strand
GCACGAAAGCGCCGGTGCCGACGTTGACGAGGCCGGGCGGTTCGGGATGCCGCATGAGGAAGAGACACGCCTCGGCGAGATCATCGACATGCATGAATTCGCGTCGCGGCGTGCCGGTGCCCCAGAGCTCCACCTCCCGTGCCCCGGCGACCTTCGCCTCATGGATCTTGCGGATGAGTGCAGGCATGACATGCGAGGTCCGCGGGTCGAAATTGTCGCCCGGACCATAGAGATTGGCCGGCATGAGCGAAAACGCCTGGAAACCGTGCTGCGCGCGGTAGGCGTCGCACATCTTCAGGCCCGCGATCTTCGCGATCGCGTACGCCTCGTTCGTCGGCTCCAGCGACCCGGTCAGCAGGCAGTCCTCGGGCATGGGTTGCGGCGCGTGCTTCGGATAAATGCAGGAGCTGCCAAGAAAAAGGAGGCGCTTCGTGCCGGCGCGATAGGCGGAGTGAATCGTGTTCGCGGCGATGGCGAGGTTCTCGAAGAGGAACTCCGCCGGATACGTGTTGTTCGCGTGGATACCGCCGACCTTGGCCGCGGCGATGATGGCCACGTCGGGCTTCTCCGCCGCGTAGAAGGCATCGACCGCCGCCTGATTCGTCAGGTCGAGTTCGCGGCGCGTGCGCAAGAGAAGCGACACGCCGGTCTCGCGCTGAAAGCGGCGTACGAGCGCACCACCGACCATGCCGTTATGTCCGGCGATGAAGAGTTTCATGGTTAAACAGGAGGATCGGGAAGGCCGGGAAGGAAAGCCGGGGACATTTCCTTCCCGAAGTTCCCTGCCTTCCGGTTCAAATCTTTTCGGCCTTCAAGCGAAGGGCGCCTTCGAGAAACCAGGCAGGCTCGCGATCTGCGACTCGCGCTTCGCCAAGGCGAGGTCGTGCTCGACCATGATCTTCACCAACTCCTTGAACCGCACCTTGGGTTCCCACCCGAGTTGCTTGCGCGCCTTGGCGGGGTCGCCGATCAGGAGTTCCACTTCCGCCGGTCGCTCGTAGCGCTGGTCGTACTTCACGTATTTCTCCCAGTCCAGGCCCAGCAGGCCAAAGGCCTCCTGACAGAATTCCTTCACGCTGTGCGTCTCGTTGGTGGCGACCACATAGTCGTCCGGTTTGTCCTGCTGCAGCATGAGCCACATCATCTCCACGTACTCTTTGGCGTAACCCCAGTCGCGCTGGGCATCGAGGTTGCCCAGATAGATGGATTCCTGAAGGCCCATCTTGATGCGGGTGGCGGCACGGGTGATTTTGCGGGTGACGAACGTCTCGCCGCGCCGCGGGCTCTCGTGGTTGAACAAAATACCGTTGGACGCGTGCAGCGCGTAGCTCTCGCGATAGTTCACCGTGAGCCAGTACGCATACACCTTGGCGCAGCCGTAGGGCGACCGCGGCCAAAAGGGCGTCGTCTCCGTCTGAGGCACTTCCTGCACCTTGCCAAACATCTCGGAGGACGAGGCTTGGTAGTAGCGCACTTTCTTCACCAATCCGGCTTCGCGGATCGCCTCGAGGATGCGTTGCGCCCCGAGTCCGTCGACGTCGCCGGTGTACTCGGGAATGTCGAACGACACCCGCACGTGGGACTGCGCGCCCAGATTATAGACCTCGTCGGGCTGGAGTTCGTAAAGGAGCTTCACCATCTGCACCGAATCGGCGAGGTCGCCGTAGTGGAGAAACAGGCGGACCCCGTTGACGTGCGGATCGCGATACAGGTGATCGATCCGGCTCGTGTTGAAGGTCGAGGCCCGGCGAATCACGCCATGCACTTCATACCCTTTGTCGAGCAGGAGCTCGGCAAGATAGGAACCGTCCTGACCCGTGATGCCGGTGATGAGCGCTTTCTTCATGCAATAGAGTCACAAATATCGGCCAGACGGTATCGCAGGCAAGCCCCGCCATCGTCGCGCGGCCTGAAGGGACGGTAAAATACTCGTCACAACATCACCGGGGCGCGTCGCGGCTCCGGCCGGGCGCAGATTCGATGGGATTCCTCGCCGCCAACTGTTCCAACTATTTTGTCGCCGACATGTGACGAGACTGTTGAAGTCGCTCCTCCCGATTGTGAATTCCAACGCCCCTGCCCTGGCCGTGATCGACGGCTCCCTGTGCCAGCTCCAACGTGACGGCGGTCGCGCCACCGGCCACGTGCCCCTCGCCACGGCGATCGTGGAGTTTCGTCGCGGCCCGCTCCGCTACTACGTGCGTGAGCATCCCTTCGGACTGCTGCCGGGGATTCCCAACCTCTACTGCCTCGACGCCGGGTTCCGGCTGCAGTGGATGGCGGAATGGCCTGATCCCTCTGATCCCTGCACGTCGATCGTAGGCGAGGAGGGCAACGCACTGGTGGCGATGGCCGCGTCGGGCGCCAGCGTGCACCTCGACGCCGTGACCGGCCGATTGCTCGGCGTTTCGCGGTCCGTGGCCGCCGCAAGTTGAGCGGCCGGCAAGTCGTTTTGGGCGCAGCGCTTGACCGGCCGGCCGCCGGGTGCTCACTCGCGCCTACGCCATGACCCGTCCCCTGACTGCGCTGCGGCGCCTCCTCCCTCGCCTTTGGCTGAGCGTGATCGCCGGCCTCGCAGCCCTGTCACCGGCGGCGGCCCAGAATTCGTCCGAGGATCGCGCCGAGCTCATCGAGGCGATTTATCCGGTGATGATCGCCGCGCTTGAAGCGAAGCAATACGGCCGGGCCCGGAACATCTGCGACCAAGTGATCCTGTGGGAGCCGCAGAACCCGGTCCACCACTACAATCTCGCCTGCATTGAGGCACAGGCCGGCGGCAACCGCCTGCCGTATGCGCTGGGGGCCCTCGAACTCGCCGCCGTCCTCGGCTTCAACGACCCCGAGCACCTTCGGGCGGATCCCGATCTGGACCCCCTGCGCGGCGAAGCGAAGTTTGCCGAGATCGCACGCCGGGTCGCGCACAATGCCGGCGCAGGTGATGCGATCGCCTCGCTCGTCATTCCGCCCGGACGTGCGGCGCCGCCCGCTGCGACGGCCGCGGAACCGGAAACCGACCGCCCGGCGGCCGCCACGTTTAGCGCCGGACTGCCGGTGGGTCTGTATTGGATGAACCGATACCAGCCCGCCGCGCGGACCGTGGAGCAGACGGTTTGGTATTTCGCCCCGGACGGAGCCGTGTATTGCAATCTTGAGAACGGCTACTCTGCGGCCGACCTCGCCGCGCACGACGGGCCGCGCGGGGCGGCTTCGCTGGAGGACCGGACGCTCCAAGTCCGCTGGGCGGACGGCACCGTTTCGGCGGCCCCCCTGGAACGCGATCGTACGGGTTTTACCTGGGATCTCGGAATTTTCTCCGCCGTCCAGGGCTTTGGCTATTCCAGCGAACTTCCGGGAGTTTATACCGGAGGAGGCGTAGGGACAGCGGAACGAGGGATGACGGTGGTGCCCCAGCGCCTCACGCTGCGGCCCGACGGAAGCTTTGTTTGGGAAGGCGTCGTATTCTCCTCACCGACCGGAAACACCGCGGCCCGCCTTGCCAGCTCAACTGAATCCACTTCCGGTCGCTGGGAGCTGACGGGATTTTCCCTTACGCTCACCGCCGAGTCCGGCATCGCCGTGCGCCGCTTCGCCTTCCCGGACGACGACCGGCGCACCGTGGTAAGTCCTGACCGACTGTATTTCGGCGGCCAGATCCTGAAGCGACAGCCGTAGGCCCGGCCAAGGCACCTGCGGGTGCGTGGCCCAAGCCATGCGTAGTTCTCCCCAGTGAGCCCAGTCCGGGGGCGGTCTTCGCTCTGCCAAATCAGCGTTAAGACCCTGTGCTGCAAACGCTATCACCTGACTCCGGAGCGTTCCCCCGGGTCCGTGTTTTCCACCGAACATTCCGTTCAATCTACTCCGGTATAAGCCGTTGGATACCTCGTACGCGACCCGTCGTCCGAATGAAACAATTCGGTTACGCTAGCGTCACCTTCCCACGCTCATGCCGACCGATCGCCTCCAAACTCAACGCTTCGAGATGAAGTACCTCGTACGCGAGGAGACGGCTCAAGCGATCCGCCGGTACTTAAGCTGCTACATGACGCCCGACGAGTTCGCGGCCGATCTGCCGAACCGGTCGTACCCGGTGCACTCGCTTTATTTGGACTCTCCGGACCTCACCACGTACCAGGCAGTCCAGACGGGAGAAAAGAACCGTTTCAAACTTCGGATTCGTTATTACAGCGACGATGACGCGACCGTTTACTTCGAGATCAAGCGGCGCACCAACGACGTGATCTCCAAGATGCGCGCCAAGGTGAGGCGCGAGGCCGTGCAGCCGCTCTTGAACGGCCACCCGCCGCAGTTGCGGCATCTGGCGAAGCCCGACGGCAAGCAGCTCTTCGCCCTCCAGGAATTCTGCCGGCTCATGCATCAGCTTGGAGCAACGCCAAAGTCACACGTGGCGTACTTGCGCGAGGCATGGATGAGTCCCGGTGGAAATTCTTTCCGCGTGACCTTTGACCGGAATGTGCGCTGCGAACCCGAGTTCGCGGCGAACCTAAAGACCGCACTCGGCAAGACGGTCGCGCCGTTTGACGATCGCGTCGTCCTCGAGCTCAAGTTCGTCGACCGGCTTCCCAATTGGTGCTCCGAAATGGTCCGGCTGTTCGGTCTCGTCCGGGGTGGAGCGCCGAAGTACGCCCAAGGGCTGCTCCTGATCGGCGAACATCGCGTCTCGAACCATGGCGTGGGCCTCAAGCTGGCCGCGAGAACGCAGCCGCCGGTTTATCCGCACGGCAACGCCGTTTCGCCGAGTTCGACGGTTGCAGTTGCCTGACAACCGTTTTTCGGTTTGTCGTCGGGTGAATGAACGCACTCTTGCAGGGTGACTACGGCATCGCGCCGACCAGTTTTCAGACCGTTCTTTTGGCGATGCTACTGGCCTTTCTGATGGGCCAGTTGATCGCGTGGGTGTACATGTTCACCCATTCGGGCGTCTCTTACTCCCGTTCGTTCGTGATGTCCCTGATCCTGATGCCCGTGATCGTGGCGCTGGTGCTCATGGTGCTCTCGAATAACCTCGTGACGGCCTTTGGGCTCATGGCGGTTTTCGCGATCGTTCGCTTCCGCAACATCCTGCGCGACACGCTCGACACGTCGTATGTCCTCGCGGTCATCGTGCTCGGCATGGCCTGCGGCACCCAGAAGTTCTCCACCGCCATCGTCGGCACGGGAGTGGTGGTGACCCTGATGCTCTACCTGTGGTTCACGTCGTTCGGCAGCCGGCACCGGTACGATCTCATTCTGAACCTGCACTGGTCGCGCGCGGTATCGGACCTGCCGGCGCTTGAACGACTCCTGGAGCGACACAGTTTCAAGGCGCAATGCGCCAACCGGCATTTCGACTCCGAAGCGGTTGGCACCGACGTTTCCTACCGCCTCGTGCTGCGCGATCCATCCCGCGTTCCCGAACTCCTCCGCGAGCTTGCCATGCTCCCCGGCGTCGATCAGGTCTCAAGCATGAAGGCCGAAGACGAGTCCGAGGTTTGAGGCATGAGCGAACGTTTGCCTCCCATCCCCACGCCTGCCTCTCAATTGTGGCGGCAACTGCGACTTCAATACCTTCCGGTCGTCATCTACATCGCGGGTCTGGTCGGCGCGTATCTGCTGTGGAAACATTGGGTCGCGCCCCCGACACTCGTAGGGGAAGCCGAAGCGGTGCGGACCGAGCTTCGCGCGGCGCAGGGCGGGATGCTGGCTGACCTCAACGTGGAGCTGCTCCAACCGGTCAAGGCCGGTCAACGCATCGGTCGCGTCATCGTGAACGACCCCAAGGTACTTGAAGCATCCCTCGCGGTCGTTCGCGCGGAGACCGAAGTCCTGCGCACGACCACGGACATGAATTTCGAGCGCCTGCGACTCGACTGGATGAGCAAGCGGGTCGAGCAGGTTTCGCTGCAAAGTGAATTGCAGCAGGCCGAGGCCTCGCTCGCGCGCACGACTGCCCTGCACCGCATCAAGCTGGTGACCGACGAGGAATTCGATCAGGCGAGGTTCACCCGCGATGGAATCTCCGCCCGCCTCAAGGCGCAGTCAGAGCTGATCAGCCGTATCGAGCCGGCCTTGCAGCCGACCGACGTCGGCGGCAACCGCACCATGCCGTCGGCCGCCGTGGAAGGCCTGCGGGCCGCCATCAAGCAAAAGGACGAACAGTTGCGACTCATCGAGGCTCAACTCAATCCCCTGCCCCTGATTGCCCCGATCGACGGCGTTGTGACCCACCTTTTCCGCCGCTCGGGAGAAGTTGTTTCCGGGGCCGAACCGATCCTGCAGATTAGCGCTGTGCGCTCCGATCGCATCATCGGTTTCCTTCGCCAGCCCCTTCCGGTCGAGCCCAAGCCAGGTATGGAGGTCGAGGTCCGCACCCGTACGCTCCAACGTCAGATGGCAACGTCAACGATCGCCCAGGTCGGCCTCCAACTGGAGCCCATTACCCCCACGTTGCTCGCCGCCATGCGGCTTCCCGTTTCCACCGTCCCGACCGATTTTGGCCTGCGCATCCACGTCACCGTGCCGGCGGAGCTCGGCATCCGGCCGGGCGAATACGTTGATCTCATCCTGAAGTAAGGATGGCCGCTCCGCGCCCCGCGCGGACGATCCGGCCCACGCCTGCGCGATTTCGTCCGCGCCCGCGGAGTAACGTTTCAAGCTCGCCCGCCACCGGAAGTCCGATTCGACTTCCTCATCCCCATGAGCCCGCGAGATGCCTCGCCTGCCGCCGGTCCGGCCCTGGTGCGAACGGCTTGTTTCGGCTATGTCGCCGGCCTCCTGCTGACGGCAGCCGCGCTTGGCGTCCGGGCACTGCTCGATCCGGTCCTCGGCAGCAATGTGCCGCTCGCGATGCTCTTGGTGGCGGTCCTTTTTGCCACGGCCATCGGAGGCTGGAAACCAGGCGTGTTGGCTTCCGTTATGGGCTACCTGGGGGCGATGTACCTGTTCGTTTCGCCCCGCTTCGAGGTGAAGCTGTTGGACTCACTCGGCGGTGCCGGTCTGGCCATTTACGCCCTATCGTCCACCGCCATCATCGGCCTGTTCTACCATCTGCGGCGGGCGCAACAGCGGCACGCTGCCTCCGAAGCCAGGGTAATGGCGATTCTCGAAACGATGCGAGAGGGCTTCCTGGCCGTCGACCAGGGGTGGCGGATTACAGCGGTGAACCGCAGCGGCGAAGCCACCCTGCGGCAGGCGCGCGCGGCGATTTTGGGCCGCACGATCTGGGATACCCTTCCCGGCCTCCGAGACAAACCTGCCGAGGCCGCGCTCCGGCAGGCGATGCGGGAGCAGAAGGCCGTTCAGTTCGACACCGACGCTCTCGCGCCGCGGGAATGGCACGCCGTCACGCTTTCACCCACCGCCGGCGGACTCTCGATCTTCGTGCAGGACATCACCGCCACGAAGGCGCACGTCGAGCAGCTCGAGCGGCAAGTCAGCGAACGGACGGCGGCGCTCCAAGGGTTGGTTTCGGATCTCGAGGCGTTCTCGTACACGCTGGTCCACGACCTACGGGCTCCGTTGCGATCGATCAGCAGCTTCGCCGAGCTGCTCGCGGTCGATCACACGGGGCCGCTCCACGACGAAGGCCGCGGTTACCTCGCGCGCATCCGAAAAGCGGCGGCGCGGATGGACCGGCTGATCACCGCGATCATGAATTACAGCCAGCTCGCGCGGCAGAAGCCCGAGCTGCGCCCCGTCGACCTGCATCAACTCGTGCAGGAAATCATGGAATCGGATCCCGGCTTTCAGCACGAAAAGGCTGACATCGGGATCGTCGGGGTTCTGCCCTTCGTTCGCGGCAACGAATCGCTCCTCTCGCAATGCTTCGTCAATCTGCTGCATAACGCGATCAAGTTCGTCGCTCCCGGAGTAAAGCCGCGGATTCGAATCTCCGCGCAGGTGGAAGGTGACATCGCCCGCGTCGACGTCACCGACAACGGCATTGGCATCGCACCCGACGCCGCGGAACGGATCTTCGAGCCTTTCCGCCGCGAGCATCCGGGCTACGACGGCACCGGCATCGGACTCGCGATCGTGCGCAAGGTCGTCGCCTGCATGGAGGGCCGGGTCGGCATCGTGCCGGCCGCCGGTCAGGGCAGCCGCTTTTGGATCGAACTGAAACTCGCCGCCCAGCCCGTCGCCTCGGGCCCGCCCCCGCTCCGCGACGAAGCGACCAATTGATATCCCGCCGGTGTAGGGCTGAAAGCATGACGCGCCATCTATAAGGTTCCGACGGCGCAACCGATCCCCAACGAATAGTCCCGACCGCGGCACGCCTTCGACTTGGCTTCCCCGGCGCAATCCACACACTCGCGACACTCTCGGCCGACGCGGAAAAGTCCGCGCCCCGCACTCCGAGTGCGGCGAGAGGCAACGTACTCTGGGCGGCAGCAAACTCCAACCCCCATTCGGCCATGAAGGACTTCACCTCCCCTGATCTGAGAAGTTTTGCCGTGCTCGGCCACGCCTCGGCCGGCAAGACCATGTTAACCGAGGCGATGCTCGCCTGTTCCGGCCGAATCGGCCGCATGGGCAGCATCGCCGCCGGCACCACCGCATCGGACTATCACGTCAGCGAAAAGCAGCACCAGATCTCGGTGCACTGCTCGCTGCTCAACACGGAATGGATGGGCCGCAAGTTCAACATTCTGGATACGCCGGGCTACAGCGACTTCATCAGCGAGGGCTTGGGCGCGCTGCGGGTCGGCGACTTCGCCCTCATCGTGATCAACGCCGCCCACGGTCTCGGCGTCGGCACCGACGCCGCGTGGGACTACGCGACCCGTTTCGGGCTGCCGAAAATCATCGTCGTGAACGGACTCGACAAGGCGAACGTCCGGTTTGACGCCATCCTCGAGGAAGCCCGTGCGCACTTCGGAAAAAATGTATTTCCCATGGCGCTGCCGCTGAACGCCGGCCCCGGGTTCAGCCACGTGCTGGACGTGATGCGAAACGAGGTCGTCGCCTACACGCCGGGTGGGAACGGAAAATACACGGAAACGCCCGCTGGAGCCCTGACCGAGCGCGTGCAGCAACTCCACCGCGAGCTGATCGAATACGTCGCGGAATCCGACGACTCCCTCATGGAGCGCTTTTTCGAGCGCGGCATGCTCGCCGAGGAAGACCTGCGCGCCGGCCTGCACCAGGCGATCCAGAACCAAGTCTTCATTCCGCTTTTCTCCACCTCAGCGGAGACCAACGTCGGCATTGGTCGCCTGATGGATTTCATCGCCAAATACGGCTCCTCACCCCTTGACCGCGCCAAGGTACCGGCGCGGGACGCGAGTGGAGTCCCCGGCTCCGTGCCGCTTTCGCAGCCGGAGCCGGTGGTGTTTATATTCAAGACGATGAACGAACCGGGCGTCGGCGAGCTGTCGCTCTTCCGCGTTTACTCCGGCACCATCAAATCCGGCGACGAGCTCTTGAACACGTCGCGGGACGTGACGGAGCGCCTGGGCCAGCTCTACGTCCTCAACGGGCACGAGCGCACTCCCGTGCCCCAATTGCACGCCGGCGATATCGGCGCCGTGGTGAAGCTGCGCGCGACCCACACGGGTGACACGCTGTGCAGTCCGCGTTTCCCGGTCACGCTGCCGCCCGTCGAATACCCTCGGCCGAACATTCACGGCGCACTCAAGCTGCGTTCCAAGGGCGACGAGGACAAACTCGCCGTCGGGCTCGCCACGCTGCACCTCGAGGATCCCACGTTCCACTACCGGGTGGACGACGAGGTCCACCAGACGATCGTCTCGGGCCAGGGGGAAATTCACCTTCAGGTGATCGTGGAGCGCCTGCTCCGACGCTTCGGAGTCCACGTGTCCCTGGAGGAACCGCGCATTCCGTATCGGGAAACCATCCGGGGACACGGCGAATCGCGCTACCGGCACAAGAAGCAGACCGGCGGGGCCGGCCAGTTTGCCGAAGTCTGGCTGCGGCTCGAGCCGGCGCCCCGCGACAGCGGCGTCGACTTCCGACAGACGCTCGTGGGCACCAATGTGGACCGGGTGTTCGTGCCGTCGGTGGAGAAGGGCGTCCAGACCGCATGCCGGGAGGGCATCCTGGCCGGGTTCCGCGTGACGGACGTGAAGACCGAATTTTTCGACGGCAAAATGCACCCGGTCGACTCCAAGGACATCGCCTTCCAAGTCGCCGGTTACCACGCCTTCAAGGAGGCCTTTCTCGCCGCGAACCCAACGCTGCTCGAGCCGATCTGCCTCGTCACTGTCATGACGCCGGAAGACCACGTGGGCGCCGTCCTGGGCGACCTGTCTTCCCGCCGCGGCCACATCCTCGGCGTGGAAGCGGACGGGCATTTTCAAAACATCCGCGCCCGCGTGCCGCAGAAAGATCTGTATCACTACAGCACCGTCGTCCGCTCCCTTACGAGTGGTCGCGGCCGCCACACCGAAGAGTTCAGCCACTACGAGGAAATCGCGCCGGAGTTCGCCCGGAAGATCCTGGCCGAACACGTGAAGTCCAACGGCGCGCACGAAAAATAAAAACCGCGTTCAACCGCCAAACCCGCCACGCCCATGGAGACCTGGAAGATCGAGATCACCCAGCCGCACAGCGGCGAACTCGGCGAAGCCATTCTGCATGAGGATCACGGTTTCGCCATGGAAGAGTACACCTGAGACTCCGGCCACCGGATCAAGGTGCCGCCGGAGAAGTATCGGCGCGTGTGATACGTAGAACCCAAGGAGCGGGGGGGGGCCCGGCCGGCTCTGGTGCAAATAGCGGGGGGGGGGGGGCG
>JBEIHL010000036.1:0-10766 GCA_040381375.1 Opitutaceae bacterium | reverse complement strand
GGCCGCAGTCGCCGCCGGCACGTAGCCCGCGATGGCCGAAGTATCCTCGGCCGCAATCCGGAACAGGCCGCGATCCGTGCGGACGGTGACATTTCCGCCCAGGGTCTGGACGATGAAGACTTCGGTGCCCGCGGGCAGTTTCAGGACATCGCCGGCCGGAATGACGGTCGCGGTGACTTCCCGGTTCAGGGTGGTGGTCTGGGACATGAAAGGAAAATTCCGCTCAGCGCACGTCGAGGCGGTAAGGCAGCCGGGCGTAGATGCCCTGGGGATCATTGAAAGCGCGGAGCAGCTTGAGCTCGGCTTCGATGCGCGCCGCGATCTTGCCGACGAGGGTGTTCGAACTCGCGTAGCGAGGCGCGACGCCCTCGATGTATTCCTGGATCAGCTCGATCAGCTCCTTGTGGCGCGGGATTTCCACGAGCCGATAGTTGCTACCGAGGCCGGCCTTTTCCGCCGCGTAGGCGATCGCGGCATCGAGCCCGCCGAGTTCGTCCACGAGACCTATCTCCTTGGCGTCACTTCCCGACCACACCCGGCCCTGCGCAACTTCCTCGACGCGCGCCGGCGTGAGGTTCCGGCCCTCGGCGACTTTGGCGATGAACTCGCCATAGATCCAATCGATCATGCGCTGAAGCACCGCGAGTTCCTCCGGCGTTTTCGGCCGGGAAATCGTCATGGCATCGGCGAATTTGCCCGTCTTCACGCTGTCGAACGTGACCCCGAAATCGTTGGCGAGTTTCTTCACGTCGAACTGAATCCCGAAAACCCCGATCGAACCGGTGATCGTGGTGGGCTCCGCGAAGATTTTGTCGCCGTAGGCCGCAATCCAGTAGCCGCCCGAGGCCGCGTAGGTGCCCATCGATACGACCACCGGCTTCACCTTCTTCAGCAGCCGAATCTCGCGCTGAATCACCTCGGAGGCCGACGCGCTGCCACCCGGGCTGTTCACCCGCAGGACCACCGCCTTGACACTCTCGTCGTGGCGCAGTTTCCGCAGCTCCCGGGAGAACCGCGTCCCTCCCACCTGATCGTCGTCCCCCTCGCCGTCGACGATCTCGCCCTCGGCATAAACAATCGCCAGGCGCCCGCCGCGGCCGCCCGACTTCGGGGCGTCGCCGTCCTGCGGAAGCCGATCCAGAACGTCCTTCGCCACCTCGGCGTAATCGGCGAGCGTGACTTGCTTGAAGGGCTCCTTCGAGCCGGCCCGGCCGGTCTTGGCCTTGAGCCCGTCGTAGACCTCATCCCGATAGGCGACCCGATCGATGAGCCCTTGCTCCTTCGCCGCGCTGGCGCGGATCAGACCCTCGGTGTCAACCGTGCTCTGCAATTTCTCGGGCGTCAGGTTGCGGGACGTGCCGATTTCGACGAGCAAACCGCTCCAGATATCGCCGAGCAATTTCTGCAATTCCTCCCGCGCCTCCGGGCTCATCTCGCGCCGCGTGAATGGCTCGACGGCCGACTTGTACTTCCCCACCCGCGTCACCTGGACGTTGATGCCGTATTTTTCGAACGCCCCGGCGAAGAAGGCCGGCTCGCTCGCGAGGCCGGGCATGAAGATAAGTCCGTACGGATCGAGCGCGAGGTCAGTGGCGGCGGAGGCCAGGTAGTAACTCTTCGTCGTCGCTTGAGTGAGGTACGCGACGACGGGTTTGCCCGACGCCTTGAACGTCTCGATCGCCCCGCGAACCTCCTTAAGGGTCGCGTAGCCGGAGCCGAAGGCATCGGGCTCGAGGTCACCCGTAATGAACACGCCGGCGATGCGCTCATCGCGGGCCGCGGCACGCAAGGCCCGCGTGACCGTGCGCAACTGGACCGCATCCTGCCGGCCCCCGAAGAGGTGCAGGTCGACCGGAGGCGGCGCATCGGAGATGTTGGTCGAGAGATTGAAGACCAGGTACGAACCGCGCTCGAAGGCCGGGTGGGATTTGTCCGCGCCCCCCATCGCGGCCATGGCGGCGAGAAAGCCGATGAACAGCAGCACGCAACCGACGGAAAAAACCATTAGCGCGATCAAGGCGCCGAGCATCGAGGTGAAAACATTCTTCATGCGTGCCGCGGACGGTATCTGCTTTCTCTCTTTCCTCCAGTCGAAAGGGCCGAACGACGGCATGGGGAGTGCTAGTTACACTGCTGTGAAACACCCGCCCAGCCATGGACGTCCGCGGTCGACGCCACCCATGTACAGGTTGCACCGCAACCGCGCCCACGCATAGTGCGAAGCCATGAGCGAAAAGAAGGAACTGCTCACCACCAACCGCAAGGCACTCACGATCAATCTCGATGAGAAGCGCTACGGGACCTTCGCGGAAATCGGCGCGGGCCAGGAGGTGGCGCGGATCTTTTTCCAGGCAGGCGGGGCGTCAGGCACGGTCGCGAAGACGATTTCGGCCTATGACATGAATTTCAGTGACGCGATCTACGGCAAGGCGCCGCGCTACGTGTCTCGCGAGCGGCTCAGCCTGATGCTCGACCACGAGTACAACCTGCTGCTCGAACGCCTGGCGCAAGCCCGCGGCAACCGGACGATGTTCTTCGCGTTCGCCGACACCGTCGCCACCAAGGGATTCAAGGGCACCAACGACGCGCACGGCTGGATGGGCATACGCTTTCAAACCGAGCCCGGCGGGCCTTCGAGCGACGTCGTCCTGCACGTGCGCATGTGGGACAAGGAAAACGTCCTCCAGCACGAAGCCCTCGGCATCGCCGGCACCAACCTGATCTACGCGGCCTTCTACTACCGCGACGATCCGCGGCGATTCATCGAGTCCCTCGTCGACAACCTCGGCACCACGCGCGTTGAGGTCGACATGTTGAAGTTCTCCGGCCCCGCGTTCGCCGGCGTGGACAACCGGCTGATGGCGCTCTACCTCGTGCAGTTCGGACTCACCAACGCCATCGTGTTCGGTCCGCAGGGCGACATGCTGCAGCCCTCGGAAGTGTTTTACAAGAAGGCGATCCTGGTCGAACGCGGCAGTTTCCGCCCGGTCACCCACGTCAATGTCGACATGCTCAACTGCGCCACCGCGCAGTTCGTGCAGGAGCCGGCGGTCAAGGACAAGGACATCGTCGTCATCATGGAGATCACGATGAACAACCTGCTCGCCTCGGGCGGACTCGACGCCGCGGATTTTCTCCACCGCGTGGATCTGCTGGGCGAGTTGGGGTTCACCGCGATGATCTCCAACTATCCGGAGTACTACCGGCTGACGTCCTACTTTCGCCGTTACACCAACGGGATGATCGGTGTCGCGATGGGCATCAACAACCTGCTCGAGATCTTCAACGAGAAGTACTACGAACACCTCGAGGGCGGGATCCTCGAGTCATTCGGCCGGATGTTCCGCCAGGCGGTTAAACTCTACATCTACCCGATGCGGCAGGAGGCGTACGATCGCTACCTATCGACCGGCGGGGTGATGCCGCCGGGTTCGCACGTCGCGCACGCCTTCGCCGCCAACGTGATGATCACGGCGCGAAACGTCCAGGTCGCCAGCCACCTTCGCAACCTCTACGATCACCTGCTCGAAAACCATTACATCGACTGCATCGTCGGCTTCGACCGCGAGGTGCTCGGGACGTTCTCGCGGGATGTGCTCAGCCGCATCCGCGACCACGATCCTTCGTGGGAAACGCTGGTGCCGGCCGGCGTGGCGACCGCGATCAAGAAACGGCGACTGTTCGGCTATGCCGAAATTCCGACGGTGCCCGCGCCCGATCCCGTGGCCTCGTAGGGTTCGGCGCGTTCGACCCGGCGACCGCCTCCCGACCGCGAGACGACGGAGTTTTTTCGTGCCTTTTCCCGCGTTTCGTGGGCAATTTCCGGGCTCCATGCGTTTCCACAAGTACCACGCCCTCGGCAACGACTACATCGTCCTTCATCCGGCGGATTTCCCCTCGTGGGCGCCCGCCCCGACCGTCGACCAGATCCGGGTCGTGTGCCACCGGAACTTCGGCGTCGGTTCCGACGGCATCCTCTGGGGTCCGCTGCCCTCGAAGCAGAGTGAGTTCGGGCTGCGTATCTTCAATCCCGACGGCTCGGAAGCCGAGAAGTCCGGCAACGGCCTGCGCATCTTCTCCCGCTTCCTGTGGGATCAGGGTCTGGTGAAGAATCCGCGCTTCACGATCGAGACCCCCGGCGGTCACGTGTTGTCGGAGATCAAGGACTCCGGCCGGCTGATCACGGTCGCGATGGGCAGCGTGAGTTTCGACAGCGCGAAGATCCCGGTGAATGTATCCGGTCCCGCGCGCGAAGTCCTGCATGAGCCGATCCGCATTCTCGACCGCGATTTCACCTTCTGCGCGGCCACGATCGGCAATCCGCACTGCGTGATTCCGTTGCCGGAGATTTCCCCCGAGTTGGCGCACAAATACGGGCCGCACTTCGAAACCCACCCCAACTTTCCGCGCAAGACCAACGTGCAGTTCCTGAAAGTCCGCGACCGGAAAAACATTCAGATCGAAATCTGGGAGCGCGGCGCGGGTTACACCCTCGCGTCAGGCAGCAGCTCCAGCGCCGCGGCCGCCGTCGCGCACCGGCTCGGCCTGGTCGACCGCGACGTCACCGTGCACATGCCCGGCGGGCAGATCGGAATCGAAATCGGCGACGGCTTCTCGATCATGATGACCGGCACCGTCAACAAAGTCGCCGAGGGGCAGATGCACCCGGAGTTGTTCGCGGTGAAAGTTTAGTGGGGCAGCGCCGCGGCCCGACGATAAATGAGCAGAATGATTCATCGCGGAAACGCGGACGGACTGAAGCGCGGAGGCAAAAGTCGAGCCATGACTCCACGCGACTGGCTTCCGTGTCTCCGCCTCTCCGCGCTTCCTCGATTGGTCTTCTTCGACGGCGATTCAGACTTTGGCCTCCGTAGTCAAAATTTGGCCAGTCAAGGTCTCTAGCCCGAACATTTCGCGAAGGGCATCGTTCCGACGCGGCGTCGGCACGGATTTCGTCGGCCGCCTCCCGCTCAAAGCTTCTTCTTCTTCTTCGGCGCCGCCGGTTCGGTGGATCGCACCTGCGGGCGGGCCTCAGGCTGCTGCGCGAGAAGGCGCCTCAAGTTCGCGACAACTTCCGGTTGCGACGCGGCCAGATTCTTCTTCTCCAGCGGATCGGCCACATAGTCGTACAACTCGAGCTCGGCCGTCGCCGGGTCGGCGCCGGGCGGTTTCCACTCCACGAGGCGATAGCGTTCTGTCCGAACTGCGCGGCCCAGCACCGCGCCGACGCCCGGACGTGTACGCGGGTAAACGTGGAACACGGCCTCCTTGGTCGGCGCCCGGCCGTCACGCACCGTCGCGGCGAAGCTCCGGCCATCCAGCGTCTGCGGCAGCTTCGGCACCGGCAGGCCCGCGAGTTCGGTCAGCGTCGGAAAGATGTCCACCGTCTCGACCAGCGCCCGGCTCGCGACGCCGCGGGCATTTGCGCCCGGCGCCCAGCGATCCGACGAGCAGGAAAACGGCCACCGACGCGGCCAACGGGGTGTTCATGGGAATGGGCGCACCACGCCGCAGGAAGCCCCGGGCGTCAAACGCGATTTCCCGCCTCCGCCGGGCGCTCGAGTCGGCCGGGCGCGGCGCAAAAACCGTACCGAATCTATCGCATGCCCGCGCCCCGCCCGGCCGTCACCCTCCGCGTTCAGGTAATGGCCTTTCCCACTCCTCCCGCTATTTTTGCCGCCCGCAACCTGCAGGCCGCCGAATTCGAGCAGTCACCCGCCGACGCCCTGTTGCGCGTGTATGCCTGGATGCACCTCGCCCGCGTATCCGATAACCGGATCCTCGAGTTGTTCCGGCAAGGCCTGATGCGGGGCACGGTCACCGGTGGCCAGGGCAACGAGGCGCTCATCGTGCCGCTCGCGCTGCTGGCGGACAAGGCGCTGGACACCGCGTCGTTCACCCACCGCGACGCTGGCGCGCATTTGATCTGGAGCGGCGACATGGTGACGCACCTGAATCAGTATTTCGCCAACGCCGGCAGCCCGACCAAGGCGCGCGAGGGCAACATTCACCACGGCGACCCGGCCAATCGCTCCGTGCCGATGATCAGCCATCTGGGCGCGATGCTCTCCGTCGTGGCGGGAGTCGCGGACTCCCAGCGGCGCCAGGGCCGGTCCGCGGTCGGCTTCGCGTTCTTCGGCGACGGCGGCTCGAGCACGGGCGACGTGCACGAAACCCTCAACCTCGCCTCGCTGCTCTCGCTGCCGGTGCTGTTCGTGATCGAGAACAACCACTACGCGTACTCGACGCCGGAGCACGAGCAGTACGCCGCGGGCACCGAGCTCTGGAAGCGCGCCACGGCCTATGGGATCGAGAGCCAGGCGCTCGACTGCACGGGCGACATCGTCGAGATCACGCGCACGCTCGAGTCGGCAATTGCCAAGGTGCGCGCGACGTCGCGGCCGATGCTGATCGAGGCCCATGTGCTGCGCCTGCGGGGTCACGCCGCGTACGATACCTGCGATTACCTGAAGCCCGGGGAAAACGAAGCCGCCCTCGCGCGCGACCCGTTGCCACGCGTCCGCGCCGCCGCCGTCGCCGCGGCCGGCGCCGACCGGGTCGAAGCCGTCGAGGCCGAAACCGGCGCGTTTCTCGAGGCTTGCATCAAGATCGCCCTCGCGACCCCGCGACCGTCGCCCATCGGGATGGAGGCGGACGTGTTTGCGCCCGCGTCGGATCCGTACCCGTGGCGGCCCGAACCGGCTGCGCCCGTGGCGCTGAATCTCGCTCAGGCGCTGAATCTCGGCCTGCGCAAGATCCTCTCCGAGCGGCCCGAGTCGCTGGTGCTCGGCCAGGACATCGGCACGTACGGCGGCGCGTTCAAGGTGACCGAGCATCTGCTGCGCGACTTCGGGCGGCCGCGGGTGCTCAACACTCCGCTCGCGGAAAGTGCCTGCACCGGGTACGCGATCGGCCTCGCGTTCAACGGACACCGGCCGATCGAGGAGTTTCAGTTCTCGGATTTCGCGACCGAGGCCGTCACGCAGATCACGCTGAATGCGGCCACGATGCACTTCCGTTCCGGCGCGGCTTGTCCGCTCGTGCTGCGGTTTCCCTGCGGCGGCGGCCTCACGTTCGGCTCGTTCCACTCGCAGGAACTCGAGTCGCTCTTCCTCTCGATGCCGGGAATCAAGGGGCTCTACCCGAGCACGCCGCAGGATGCGTTCAACGCGCTGCTGGCCGCGTACGAGGACAACAATCCGGTCATCCTCTTCGAGCACAAGGCGCTCTACCGGCGAAACCGCGCGCCCGTGGTCTGGGATCCCAATTTCCGCGACATCTGGCTGCCGCGGCGGCTGCGGGTGGGCGATTTCGCGACATTCGTCACGTACGGCGAGATGGTTCACCTGGCGGAGGAAGCCGCGGCTTATTTCGCCAGCGAATACGACCTCGCGTTCGACCTGTTCGACCTGAGGGCGCTGGCACCGCTCCGGCTCGACGCCATCCAGGCGTCGCTCGCGCGCACCGGCCGGCTGATCGTGCTGCACGAAGGCCGCCGCACCCACGGCTTCGGTGCCGAATTGGTGGCACGCCTGACCGAGGAAAATTTCTCCAAGCTCCAGGCGGCGCCGCTGCGCATCGCGTCCCTCGACCTGCCGGTGCCGTTCGCACCCGAACTCGAGCAGGCGTTCCGGCCGACGAAAGAAAAGATCATCGACCGGATCACCGCCTGGATCGGCTGAACAGCGGCCGCGCCACTCAGGCTCTCTTGGATATGCCGCGCGCCCGCCCTACCCGACCCCCTGCCCGCCCGCCGCGGTCCGCGCTGCCGTGGTCGGCCATCCGGCTGTTCGCGATGGACGTCGACGGCGTGCTGACCGACGGCACGGTGCAAATCTCGTCCGATGGGAACGAGGCGAAGTCGTTCTCGATTCTCGACGGCTTCGGCCTGCGGGAACTCGAGCGGGCCGGCATCGTCACCGCGTGGATCAGCGGGCGACCCTCCGGCGCCACCGCGCGTCGGGCCGAGGAGTTGAAAATCCCGCATCTCGTGATGGGTCGCACCGACAAACTCGCCGCCCTCCGCGAACTCGCCCAGCGCCTGGCCCTGACTCCGGAACAGTGCGCCTACATGGGCGACGACACCATCGATGTCCCCGCGATCCTCTGGGCCGGGATCGGGATCGCCCCGCCCGGGGCAATCGACTCCGCCCGCGAGGCCGCCCGCTACCTTACGACGCGCGACGCCGGCCACGGCGCGGTACGCGAGGTGTGCGAGCACGTGCTGACGGCTCGGATGAAAGCGGGGAGCAAGGCGGCGCGCGCTGGGTCCAAGGCATCGACCCATTGACGATGAACGCACGCCAATTACGTTTTCTGCGGGCCCTGCTCCTTGCTCCCTGCTCCGTGCTCCTTGGCCGCGAAGCCGCCGCCCCCGCCCCCACCCCGGCTCCCGCGCAAAACTGGGTGCTGCCGATCTTCACCGACAAGGAAGGCTTCCGTTCGATGACGTTGCGCGGCAGCGAGGTCCGACCGCAGGGAAAAAACATCGAGGTCACCGACCTCAGCATCACGGTGTTCAGCGGCGATGCGGCGGCGCGGGTCGACAGTATTCTGCTGAGTCCGGCGGCGGTGTTCCTCGCCAAGGAAAATCGCGCCACCGGCGACAAGGCGGTGCGCTTCATTCGGGACGACTTCGAGGTCACCGGCGTGGGCTGGACTTACGATCACGCCCTGAAAAAGGTTTCGCTCCAGTCGAATGTGCGGGTCACGTTCCGCATTCCGTTGAACGATATTCTTAAATGAGTCTCCGTCGCGCGTCCGCCTGCCTGCTCGTCGTCGTCCTGCCCCTGCGGGGAATGGCGGCCGATGCTTCAACCGCCGCTCCTGCGGCCGTGGCGACGGTCCCCGGAGCGCCGGCGACGCCGCTCGTCGACACCGTGATCGAGAGTGGAGCGATGGAGATGGTCAGCACCGACAAGGATTCGACGTTCACCTTCACCAACGGCGTCAAGGTCACGGCCACCAACATGACGCTGACCTGCGATTTCCTCGAAGTCATCGCGCGGCGCAGCGGCGATCCGAAGGCGACGTTGGGCAAGCAGGATAACTTCAAGTCGCTCATCGCGACCGGCAACGTGCGGATCATCCAGAACGACCGGGAGGCCGTCTGCGAACGCGCGGAAGTTTTCCCCGGCGACGACAAAGTGGTGCTGACCGGTAATCCGAAGGTCCGGAGCACCGACGGCCAATACGAGGCGAGCGGTCCGAGGATGGAACTGCTGCGCGGCGAGCGCCGGGCCCGCATCATCGGCGAGGCCGGAGTGCGTCCGCGCATCACGCTGCCGCCGCTCAAGGATCTCGGCTACGAGAAGGAAAAGGATAAGGAGAAGAAACCGGCGCCGGTTCCCGATCCGGCCGGCACTCCGCCCGCCGCCACGCCGCCGCCGATTACCGTGCCCCTCACGCCCGCGCCTCGATGAGCACCCCGACAACCGCGGTGGCGGAGATTCGAACGGAAAATCTGGTGCGGAACTTCGGCCCCCCGGGTCGTCGTCAACGGCGTCAACCTGCGCTTCGCCGCCGGCGAAGGGTCGGCCTGCTCGGCCCGAATGGCGCGGGCAAGACGACTACGTTTTACATGATCGTCGGGCTCGTGCCTGCCACGTCCGGCAGCGTGTGGCTTGATGGCGTCGACATCACCCGGCTCCGGATGCACGAGCGCGCGCGCCACGGCATCGGTTACCTGCCGCAGGAGGCCTCGGTCTTTCGCAAGCTCACCGTCGAGGAAAACATTCTCGCCATCGTCGAGGCGACCGGCGTGCCCCGCCGCGAACGCCGGGCGCGCGTTCAGACCCATCTCGAGGAACTGCACCTCGGCCACGTCGCGAAACAAAAGGCGTTCACGCTGTCCGGCGGCGAGCGAAGGCGGCTGGAGATCGCCCGGGCCCTCGTGACCCGGCCCAAGTTTCTCCTGATGGACGAACCGTTCGCCGCCATCGACCCCATCTCCGTCGCCGAGGTGCAGAAGATGATCCTGCAACTCAAGGCGCGCGGGATCGGCGTGGTGGTGACCGACCACAATGTACGCGAGACCCTGCGGATCGTCGACCGCGCCTACCTGATGCATCAGGGCAAGGTGCTCGCGGAGGGCACCGGTGACTTCCTGATTCGCGACGAGCAGGCGCGGAAATTCTATCTGGGTGAGACGTTCGACATGTAGGGATCCGCAGCGGCTCAGGACGGAGCGCGGCGCTTCCTGAAACGTCCGACGTCGAGCCGCCCCGCCGTCCGTTTTCTACTCGCTACCCGCTACCCGCTGCTCGCTACTAATCCCCCATGCAAAAGGCCATCCACGGCATCACCGTTGCGCACTTCTTCGATTCCAATCGCGAGAAGCTGAAGATGGAACTCGTGATCGGGGAACGCGGCCTGCACCGGCTGATCCACGAGGGCACGATCAACCGCCCCGCCCTCGCGCTCACCGGATTCTTCAAGTATTTCGCGAACAAACGCGTGCAAGTACTCGGCGCCGCCGAGATGGCTTATCTGAAGACGCTGCCGCAGAATACCCAGGTCCAGATCCTGCAGGAGATGGTGAAGCGAGGCATTCCGTGTCTCGTGCTCACCCGCAATTATCATCCCACGCACCCGATGCTCGCGGTCGCCGAGGAGATGAAGCTGCCGATCATGCGGACGCCGATGATCACCAAGGATTGGATCAACCTGGCGACGCTCGCGATCGACAACGAGTTCGCGCCGCAGGGGACCGAACATGCCACGACCCTCGACATCAAGGGCGTCGGCGTGATGCTCCGCGGCGACTC
>JBEIHL010000035.1:0-10890 GCA_040381375.1 Opitutaceae bacterium | reverse complement strand
TCCTGCGCCTGATGGCGCCGAGGACGACAACAGCCTCGATGGTGCGCTGCGGCGCATGGCCGGAGCCTTCATCGCGCGCGAGGCCAAACTGAAACAGACGGCGATCGACGCACACGAGAAGCGCAAGCAGGAGGCGGCGTGATGGCGCGACACAAGAACGAGAATTGGAACTTGACCGATCAGGGCACGCCGAACCCGGGCGGGAGCCGCTCCTACAGCACCAGCGCGATCTGCTCGCCGGGACCGTGCACGCCTTCGATCAGAATGCCTTCGACGTCGGCCGTCTTCGACGGGCCGGTGCACCAGATCACGTTGCGGTCATCCCCGAGCGCCGCGACGGCTTGCGGCAGGTCGGAAAAAATTCCCGCGCGTTCCACGACCGCAACATGAATCCATGGAGCGAGCGCGCCGAGCCGGCGCGAGGTCGTCGCATCGTTCAACACGATCGTGCCCGACTCCGCGATCGCGCCCGCGGCCCGCGTGATGCCAAACGCATAGTCGTCGACGCGCGTGCGGTCGAATTCCAGCTCGACGGAGAACTCGGTTCCGAAATGGGCCGCCAGCCGCGGCCACAACACCGGATCGCAGTAGCCGCGGAATTTGCCGCCCGCTCGGAGGAGCGCCACGAGCGCCAACGGATCGGTCAGCGCGAGCCCGCCGACTTTCTTGATACGCTCCGCGAAGAGTTCCGCCAGATCGCGGCCGGCGATCAGCGTGCGCAACACCGCCATCTCCGCATCGTACTGCGGCAGGGGCGCGCGGGTGTGGAGCGGCGCCAGGGCGCCGCGAACGCGGGAGAGAATGGCTTCGCGATCTTCACTCATGGTGGGGTCTCAGTCAGGTTTTCTCTCCCTGGGAGCGCGGACGTCCCCGTCCGCATTTCGATCCCTGCGGACGAGGGCGTCCGCGCTCCCGGGAAAGGCAGTCATCAGCCTCTCCGTTGCCGCAGCCATTTCCTGAATTCCCCGCCGCGCCAGGCCGGGAGTTCGCGTTTGTCCGCCCACGCCTGCAGCGCCGGCACCGGTATCAGTTTCACCGGTACATGATTCATCAGCTTGCCGCCGGCGAGCGCGGCGCGCCACACGGTGGGCTGCGAAGCCAGGAGCGCCCAGGCGCCCATCGGCGGCGTGCCGGGCGACGGCACGTTCTCGTCCTTCGCGCGGCGGCGCAGCCGGAGCAAAAGATCGGGAATCGGAATATTGACCGGGCAGACTTCGTGGCAAGCGCCGCACAGCGACGACGCCTTGGGCAGATCGGCCAGCTGCGGAAATTTCTCGCCCGCGAGCAGCGGCGAAAGCACGGCGCCCACGGGTCCGGGATACACGCTGCGGTAGGCATGACCGCTGGCCTGACGGTACACGGGGCATACGTTGAGGCACGCGCCGCAACGGATGCAGCGCAGGATCTCGCGGCACTCGCTCGCGAGCACCTCGGTGCGTCCGTTGTCGACGAAGATCACGTGCATCTCCTCGGGGCCGTCGGGTTGCGCGGGCGACTTCGGGCCGCTGATGAACTCGGTGTAGACGGTGAGCTCCTGCGCCGTCCCGGAGCGGCCGAGCAGGTTGAGCAGGATGGCGAGGTCGCAGTCGCGCGGGACGATTTTCTCAATGCCGATGAGCGCGATGTGGCACTTCGTCGCGGCGAGGCAGAAGCGCGAGTTGCCCTCGTTGGTCACCAGCACCATCCGGCCGCTCTCGGCGGAAACGAAGTTCGCGCCCGTCAGGGCGACGTCGGCCTCCAGATACTTGTGCCGCAGAAAGTGCCGTGCTCGGCGCGTGATCGTGCCCGGATCGTCGTTGTAGGCGCCCAGCCCCTCGCGCTCGAAACTCTGCGCGATCTCGCGGCGGTTCGTATGGATGATCGGTCGGATGATGTGGCTCGGATGATCGTGGTCGATCTGGATGATGAACTCGCCGAGGTCGGTCTCGAGCGCCTCCATGCCGTGTTTCTCCAGGTAATGCGCCAGCTCGATCTCCTCGCTCACCATGGTCTTGGCCTTGACGAGCTTCGTGGCCCCCCGCGCCTGCATGATTCGCAGCACCGTCTCGCACGCGCTTTGCGCCGTGGACGCCCAGTGCACCTTCGCCCCGTTGGCCGTCAGCTTCGCCTCCACCTGCGGCAGGAAGGTGTCGAGGTTCTCGATGGCGTGCTGCTTGATCTCACCCGCCAGCTCGCGCAGCCGGTTCGGATCGGCAAACTGGTCGAAGAGCAGCTTCGTCCGCTTCTCGTGCGTCGTCTTCGTGCTCTGATAAACCGAAGCGCGCGTCTCCGGCTTCAGGTCCCGGGCAAATTGATCGATGGGTTGGAAAGGCATGTTCTTAACCACTTATCTGCACTGATTGGCACTGATAGGCCGGGTTCATCAGTGAGGATAAGTGGAAATCAGTGGTTAACTCATCCCGCCCTTCAGGGCATCGCGCAGCACCTGCGCGAGGTGGCGGGTCTTGATCGGCTTGCCTTCCTTGGCGGCGAGGCCGCCCAGGTGCATCATGCAACTCATGTCGCCCGACACAAAGACGTCGGGCTGCGCGGCGCGCACATGATCGAGTTTAAGGCTGCCCATCGCGGTCGAGATGTTGGGAAACGACACCGAGAACGTGCCGCCGAAGCCGCAGCATTGTTCGCCTTCACCAAACTCCACCACGCGCACTCCCGGCACGGCGCGGAGCAGCGCGAGGGACGCCTCGCCGCTCGCCGTGCCGCGCGAGTGGCAGGAACGGTGAAACGCGACGGTCGCCTCGTAGCGGCCTTCCCAGGTTCTTACGCCCAGGCCGTTGACAATGAAGTCCGCCAGCTCCCAGGTGCGGCGCCCGAGCGCCTCGACCTCCGGCAAGTCCTTTTCCTTCTCGAACTCGAGCACGGCGCCGTGAAAGAGCATCGCCGCGCACGAACCCGACGGCACGATCACGGGTTCGTCGCCGGCGAAGGTCCGCACCGTGTGTCGCACGACCTTGCGCGACGCCGCCCAGTCGCCGCCGTTGAAGGCCGGCTGTCCGCAGCAGGTCTGCGCCTCCGGAAACACCACCTCGACGCCGAGATGCTCGAGCACTTCGACCGTCGCGGCGGCCACGTCGTCGTAGAAGGCGTCGCACAGGCAGGTGGCCATGAGCTGCACGCGTTTGCCGGTGATGGGACTGCGCTCCGAGTTGAGCATGGATCGTAGCGAGCAACGGTGCGACGCACGTTGGCTCTGGCAACCCTTTATCCGAAGCAATAACCGGCCCGGGCGGCACGGCGCCGGCGCAAAACGCCCACCTGCGCCGTTGTCATCCACAGGATGAAAAATGGACTCGGCGTGGCGGAGGTGGCGGCAAAAAGATGGCCACCCGGTTCGAAATCAGCGCAGGCTGAACTCCGTGGCTGCGCGACTGTTCACCCCCTTCCTGCCCGCCCGCATCAACACCGGTCCGTGGCTGGCCGGTTACTCGCTGGCGACCCTGCAGCGCCGCGCGAATGGCGCGCGGATCGTGCTGCCGATCTGCTCGCTCGGCACGCCGCCGGCCACCCTGGCCGGGCTGGCGCCGTTCGTGCTCCCGCCCTTCTATCACGAGGCCCTCGACGGCGCGCTGAAGGCCGATCTGGTGGCCCAGATTCGCCGCTGCTTTCCGTTCTACGGCGGCTCGCTCGCCCGCGCCGGTTTCCGCGGCCGGTTTGACGTCGTCGAGGTGCCGGCCGTACGCCCGGCGCCGCCGACGGCGCGGCCCAGGGTGCTGGCTTTCAGCGTGGACACCGCGGTGGAACAGCACGGACCCCACCTTCCGCTCGCGACCGACATGATTCAGAGTTACGCGGTGCTCGAGCGGCTCGCCGCGGAGAACGACGGCTTCGTCGTTGGACCGGCGGTCGACTACGGCCAGCTCACCTGGGGCCTGCCGTTTGGTTTCAGCATCGATCTCACCGCAGCGCTGACGACGCGTTACGTGCGCGGTTTCGCGAATGCGATCGTCGACTGGCTGGCGCCGGACGCGGTGTACGTCGTCGACGTGCACGGCTCGCTGGTGCATCGCAAGGCGATTCAGGAAGGACTGCGCACGAGTCGCTGCCGACGCTGGGCGTTTCGCTGGCTGCACGAACCGCTCGTGCCGTTCGCCGGCGACCGGGGCGATCAGCACGCCGGTGGGGTCGAAACCGCCTTGGTCGAGCATATCGACCGCAATCTGGTCGACGCCACGCTGTGGCCGGGCCGCCTGAGCGAACTTGCCGCGCACCAGATGACGGTGCGACAGGCCGCGGAACTGAGCGGAAGTATGCCGCGCTTCGTCGCCGAGGTCGAAGCGCATCCGTTCAACGGCATCATCGGCGACATTCGCAATTACTCCCGGCTCGATCCAGGTCTGCTGATGAACCGGATGCTCGAGGTTGCGCGGCAAGATGTAGACGGTTTGCGGACATCGGCCGGGTAGCCTCCGCTTCGAGCCCATCCTCGCTTTCTTCGCCCCATGAAAATGTCCCACGTTTCCCGTCACGCGGCTGGCGCCGCCGCGTTCGCGGCTCTTGCCTTGCCCGGGCTTCTGACCGCCCACCCGCACCATCACGTCGCGCAGGTGGCCGCAACCGCCGCGAGGGACGAAGGCCGGCCGGCCGTGGCCGCCGCGCCGGTGCGCACCGAGGCGCGCCTGTCGGTCACCATCGTCGATGCCAAACTGGGGAAACCCACGCCCGTCCGCGTGCGCATCACCGACGCGGCCGGCAAACCGCTCGGACCACCGGGCCTCAGCCTGCCGCGCAACTCGCCCGGGGCCGTCGAGGCGCGGCTGGCGGCGCCGGGTACGGTGCTAGGCCTGCCCAAGGAGGCGGTGGCCGTCATGTACGGCATGAACGACTCCGCGCAGGGTTTCGGCTTCCAGGCCAACGGCGCGTTCTATGTCAGCGGCGCCTTCGACCTGCCGATGCCGGCGGGGACCTACACGGTCACGATTTCAAAGGGCTACGAGTATATCCAAACTTCGGAGACGCTCACGTTCCGGGCCGGCGACCACCTGACCCGCACCTACGAGCTGGGTCGCTGGATCGATATGCCAGGGCGCGGCTGGCACGGGGCCGATGACCACATCCACCTCCGGCGTTCGCCGCGGGAGAATCCCCTCATTCTCGACTGGATCGCCGCCGAGGATCTGCACGTGGGCGTGCTGCTGCAGATGGGGGAATTTTTGGACGACGTACTTCTCCCAGTACGCCTGGGGCAAGCGCGGCGTGTACGGCAACGAACGTCATTTTCTCACTTCGGGGCAGGAGGATCCGCGCACGCACGAGCTCGGCCACACGCTGTCGCTGGGCGCGGATCAGTACGTTCGGTTCCAGAATGACTATTATTCCTACGACCGGTTCTTCGACCAGATCCGCGCGGCCAACGGCGTTTCGGGCTACTGCCACCAGGCGACGTCGTTTCACGGCTATCGTGGCCTGGCCCTCGATGCCCTCGGGGGGAAAATCGATTTCCTCGAAGTCATGCAGTTCTGTGTGCAGCAGGGTCCGCTCGCGCTGGAACACTACTACCGTTTCCTGGATCTCGGCTGCAAACTGACCGCGCTCGGTGGCTCGGACTTCCCGTGGTGCGGACGCGGACTGCGCGCCGGCGAGGAACAGATCGGTTCGCAGATCGGCGATGCGCGCTTCTACACTTACACGGGCGGCGAGCTGACCTACGAACGCTGGCTGGCGGGCGTAAAGGCGGGGAACACGTTCGTCACCACGGGCCCGATGCTGGAGTTCGAAGTCAACGGCCAGCGGCCCGGCTCATCGATCGACGTGACGCCCGGCACGCGGCTGCGCCTCACGGCGAAAGCTTATGGCCACCCCACCCAGATCCCGCTGCAAACCCTGCAGCTCATCGCTCACGGCAAGGTTCTGCGCGAAGTGAAGGTGGGCGGACCGGGCCAGTCGGCCGCCGAGCTCTCCGTTAGCCTGGAGATCGAGGCCAAGCACGGTCTGTGGATCGCCGCCCGCACCGACGCCGGACCCTCACAGCTCGCGCACACGACGCCGGTCTATGTCACGGTCAATGGTGACGGCTTCCACAACCGCACCAATCTCGCGGCCCAGATTGAACTCACGAAGTCGCACCTCGCGGAGTTGCGCCAGCAGCTCACGCCCCCGGCCGCGGTTCCCACGACCCTGCCTTCGGTGCGCACGACCCCACCGCCATGGGCTTTTCCCGGCGCGAGCGCGCGGCTTGAGCAGCGGATCGTCGAGACCGAGCGGCGGCTGGAAGCGCTGCGCGAGCGGCGGTGACGAATTCCCCTGGGAGCGCCGGGCTCCAGCCCGGCTTTCCGAAAGCGCCGGCCGGGCTGGAGCCCGGCGCTCCCAGGAGATGGGCCCGGCGGACCTAGACTTTCCGCCCCAGGTTCCCAGCCGGCTCAGAACGAGCCGCGGACGCCCATCGTCCAGATCGCGCCATAATCGTTGTGGCTGATGATAATGTCGCTCCGCCCGGGACCGAAGTAGGACCGCTGCTGGCGGTTGAAGATGTTGCGCGCGTTGACGAACAGCGTGAGCCCCGAAAGCAGCCGGTAACCGAGCTGCATGTCGTGGTTGAGCCGCTCACCGGTCATATTCACCCAACCGTTGGCGGGAATCGCGCCGCGGCGGTGAATCGGAACCCAGACCACGTTCCAGCGGGCGGAAATGCCCTTGTAGTCGAATGACACGCCGCCGCTCGTCAGGTTTTCCGGGCGGCGGAAGTTTTCGTAGTCGTCGAAGTGCAGGATCGTGTAGTTGGCGAACGCCGAGAGCCGCTGCCACACGCCGGGCAGGAACACCATGTTTTGCCGATAGCTGAACTCGATCGAACCGACGTGGGCCTTGCCGATGTTGTCCGTGGTCGTGACCCGGTAACCGCGGAGATCGAGGTCCTCCGAGTTCGGGAAATCCTCATCGGGATCCAGTACGTAGACGCTGCTCCGGATCAGGTTCGTGATGTCGCGACGGGCGGCGGAGACGGTGAAAAAGCCGGCGCGCTTCGGGAAATAATACTCGGCGCTGACGAACATGTTTCGCCCGGCCTCGGCCTGGAGGTTGGGGTTCGGAATCGAGGCCGCCGGCGGCGTCGAGTCCGGGTTAAGCGTGATGCCACCCGCAAGATTGCTGAGGTCGGGCCGCGTGATCGAGTCGTTGAACGACGCGCGGAAGATCAGGTCGTTGGTCAGCCGATAGGTCGCGTGCAGGTACTTCAGCCACGTGTGGTAGTCCGAGGAGTTCGACGCATCGCCGGCATAGCGGGCGTTGTAATACACGGCCGACGTCGGGGCGGCGGCGGGCGGCAGGGCCGCTCCCACTTGCCGCCGCGCGAACAAGTCGCCGCGATCGAGCGGACCGCGGCCGGTGCTGCGGGTCTTCTCCATGCGCACACCGGGGGCGATGTCGAACTTCGGCGTCACTTTGAAGATCCACTGGGTGTAGACGGAATCAATCTGCTCCTTGATGTCCCAGTGGCCGCGCAGCCGGAGCCGCAGCTCCTCGTCGGCCGAAATTGGCGCGAAACGATCCGGATTCGTGCCGAGCTCCCGCGCCCGGGCGTAGCGGTCAAGACCGGGAATGCCTTGCAGATTGCCGCCGGCGAGATTGCGCGCCTTGTAGTGCGGCTCGGCCACCCAGCTTTCATCGCCGGTGTTCGCCAGCCGGTCGGGCCCGAGATAAATCCACGGGGCCAGGTCCATGCGGTCGACGTTGCGGATCGTCTGGCTGATGTCTCCGCCCCACTTGAAGAGCACGGGAATCTTCAGCGACGACAGATTGTAGCGCATGTCCGTCTTCGCGGTCCATTTCTGGTCCTTGCTGTTGAACTCATACCGCCCGTTCATCGACGGACGCGTACCGCCGGTCGGAAGCGTCGGCTGCGTCAGGGCCTGGTAACTCGCGAGATTGCGGAAATCGGCCCCGGCGAGCTGCGAGAAATTGATCGCCGCGTCCGCGCCTGCCGCGCGATTCCATTGCAGCGTCAGGCCAGGGAGCTGGCCCGTGCTGGACACGTTGAAGAAGCCCATGATGACGTCGTGATAGTAATTCGTGCTGCGCGACATCTGCGCCTGCGCATCCGCCCGGAACGCCCCGCGTCGGTACGAGCCGCCGGCGACGGCCGTGGTGGTGGCGCCATGCTTGTTGAAACCATTGCCGTTGTGGATTTCCGCGGTGGCGTTGGTCGACGTCTGGGACGTGAGCGAATAGTCGACGCCCGCCTGTCGCGGATCCGCCGCTCCGGCACCGTTGATGGCGTTGTTGAACCGCAGCGTCAGATTGCGCTGAAAATTCCGCGCCGAGTACGTGTTGTAATCGATCCGGCCGAACACCGAGAGATCAGCGGAAACCTTGTAGTCGAGCCTCAGGTTGTAGTTGCCGCGATTCGTGGTCTTCGGAGCGTCGATCAGGGCAAACGAACTCAACCGCGGGATCTCCGTGGCATTGTCGGCGGGGTTGGTGTTGAAGACGTACCCGTGGGACATGATGTTCTGCTCGACCATCGTCTGGGCGAAGCTGAACCCCGCCATGACGCCGAGCTTTTCCCCGTAGACATCGGAGAATTCGAGTGAGCCGTTCGGCTGCAGCTTGGAGAGCTTGCGGTCGGTCGGTCCGGGCGTGCGCTTGAGGGTCATCTGATTCGAGTTCATCTGCACGCTGCCCGACCAGCGGATCTGCCGGCCCTTCCGATCGAAGGCGCCCTTGCTGCGCAGGTTGACGACGCCCGCGAGCGCGCTGCCAGCCACATCAGGCGTGGGGGTCTTGCTCAGCTCGACCGTTTCGATGCTCGAGATCGAGAGCTGTTCGAACTCGAACGCGCGGCCCGTGGCGATGTTCGAGGAACCCGCGCTCGCGACGGGCGCGCCATCCATCATGATGACCGAGTATTTCGGATCGAGGCCGCCAATGCTCACCGTGCGCACGTCGGCATCGACGTAGTCCATCATCACGCCGGGCAGCAGCTTCATGAACTCGCCGATGTTGCCCTCGGAGACGTCACCAAAAGCATCGGACGCCACGACCGACTTGATCTCGAGCGCGGCCTTCTGCTCCTGGATCGCCTGGAAGTTGCCTTCGCGCTCGGTGACGACGCGAAACTCGCCCAGCTTTACGACCGTCGCGTCGACCGCCTTGGTGCTCATCGAAAAGTCGCGGGACACGGTCTGGCCCGCCGTGACGGTCACGACCGCCTCGACGGCATCGAGCCCGGCATAGCTCACCAAAACCCGGGCCTGACCGGCGGGCACGCCGGTGAGCGTGTAAACACCACCCGCCTCCGCGACGGTCGCGACACTGGTGCCGGCGACGGTGACCGTCGCGCTGCGGAGATATTGCCCGGTGCCTTCGTTCAGAACGCGACCGGTGATGGTTCCCGTCGCAGTCTGGGCCGGCAGAGCGTGGGGAAGCATGGACAAAAAGGCGGCGCACAGCGCGGCCACGAAAGGAAGACGGAAACGGACAAGCGGTAGCACGATGGTCTGCATGATTCAGGAACGGTTGGTGTTCGCGGCCACTGCGGGCCGGGCGCGGTAGGTAACTGACAGTTTACTTGCGCGGCTCCCGGTCAAGGGAAATGCCCCGTTGCTCGATTCGGACCGGACGAAGGCGAGGCAGGGAACAGGAGCGGGGAGATCGGGAAGAACTGCGGTTTGACCCTTCCCGATCTCCCCGCTCTTCCCCCGTTCCTCACCCTCGGCCGCTCGCTCCCGCGCCCCTTAGATTTTGCCGTGACGGTGGGCCGCGCGTCCTCTTGCCTCGTAACCCCATGCCCCGACCCGTCTATTCCGTTGCCCTCGATTTTGGCGCCACCAGCGGGCGCGTCATCCTCGGTCGCTGGTCGAACGACCGCCTCGCGCTGACCGAAGTGCACCGGTTTCCGAACGCGTTTCGGAGCCTCGCCGGCCATGACTACTGGGAACTCGGCACGCTCTGGCAAGAGGCGCTCACCGGGCTGCACCAGGCGGTCGAAGCCCTGCCCCGCGGCGCCAGCCTCGCGTCGATCGGCGTCGACTTCTGGGGCGTTGACCACGCGCTGGTGAACGACGCCGGGCGGCTGGTTTTTCCCGTCCACGCCTACCGCGATCCGCGCTCGCTACCATTCCTGCGCCGGCTGGCCAACACCCGCGCCGCCCTCGACCGGATCTACGCCGCGACGGGCATCCCGAACGTGTTCTACAATTCGTCGCTGCACCTCGAAGAGACGGTCGCGAGCTGTCCCGCGATCACCGATCTCGCGACGCGCTGTCTCTTCCTGCCGGACTATTTCAATTTCCTGCTCTCGGGCCGGATGGAAAACGAGCTCTCGATCGCGAGCACCTCGCAACTGATCGACGTCCATTCGACCGACTGGTCGCGCGCCGCCCTCGATTACTTCCGGCTGCCGCCACAGTGGTTCTCCCAGCCAGTCCTCGCCGGCACGAAACTCGGCCGCGTGCGCCAGGACGTCGCGGGTGACCTGAAGGCACTCGCGAAAACCCAGGTCATCGCCGTCCCCGGCCACGACACCGCCTGCGCCTTCGACGCGATGCCGGCCTCACCGGCGGGCACGGACCTGTTCCTGAGTTCCGGCACGTGGTCGTTGGTCGGCTTCGAGAGCGACACGCCCGTCCTGGGCCGCGAGGCGCTCGCAGCGCGGATCTCCAACGAACGCATCGGCGACGGTCGCTACCGGCCGCTCACGAACGTCATCGGCCTCTGGCTGCTCGAGGGTACGCTGAAGGATTTCTCCACCCGCCCGACCAATGATCGCGAGTGGGCCGCGTTGATCACGGCGGCGGAGAAACTTCCCGACCCGGCCGCGCTGCTCGACGTCACCGACCCGGCGTTCGCCAATCCTGCCTCCATGAAACAGGCGATCGATGCGCACTTGAAGAAGCGGAAGCTTTCTCCGCCGAAGAACCTCGCCGGCTACACGCGGTTGATCTGCGCCTCGCTGGG
>JBEIHL010000034.1:0-10958 GCA_040381375.1 Opitutaceae bacterium | reverse complement strand
CCAAGCAGCGTGAGGACACGCTGCTCCACCTTTTCAATCCGCGATCCAAACCTGATCGCCCGCGCGAACCTGTTCGTAGATTTCCACGATATCGAGGTTTCGCATCAGCACGCAGCCGGAGCTTAGTGGCTCACCGATCCGGTCGTCGTGGTTGGTCCCGTGGACGTAGACGTAGCGCTCGTAGGTATCGACCTCGCCGCCGCGATTGATGCCGGGTTCCAGGCCCCGCAGCCATAGGATGCGGGACGTGATGAGGTTATCGTTGTCGGGCTCCCGTTCGAGTACCTCATGGAAGTGTCGGCCGGTGGGCACGCGAGCCTTGAAGACCATGCCGGGCGGCTGGCCGGCGCCGATGCGCTCGGCGATTTCATGCAAACCGCGGGGCGTGCCGAGGGAGTTTTTGATGTTGGACGGCGGACGTTTCGACGTGGAAATCACGTAGCTCCTCACCAGTTCACCTTGGCGGAAAAATTGCAGCGTCGCTGTGCTGATGCGCACCGCCAGTAGGCGTTCTCCGGGCTTGATGCCCAGCCGGGCGCACGTTTGGCTGACCTGCTCCACTGGAGACAAACTCGTGAACAACGCATCCATCAATGTCGGTATCGTCGGCGCCACGGGCGCCGTCGGTCAAGAGCTCCTGCAGCTCTTGCACGAACGCAAGTTCCCCATGGCCACGCTCCGGCTTTTCGCCTCGGCGCGGTCGGCGGGCAAAGTCATCACGTGCGCGGGGAAAAAGTACACGGTGGAAGAGGCCAAGCCGGGCGTGTTCGCCGACCTCGATGTCGCCTTTTTTGCCGCCGGCGGTTCCGCCACCCGGGCGCTCGCGCCGGATGCGGTCAAGGCGGGCTGTCTCGTGATCGACAAGAGCTCGGCGTTCCGGATGGATCCGGACGTGCCGCTGGTGATTCCGGAGATCAACCCGGAGGGGCTGCGGAACCACAAGGGCATCATCGCCAATCCGAATTGCTCGACGGCCGTCACCCTCATGGCGCTCTGGCCGCTCCACCAGGCGTTCGGGTTGAAGCGCTATTTCGCCAGCACGTACCAGTCGGTATCCGGCACCGGCGCCGAGGCGGTGCGCGAGTTGGAGGATCAGATTCAGTCCTACGTGAAGGGTGAGCCGATAAACAAGAAGGTCTACGCCTACCAGATCGCGTTCAACGTGATCCCGCAGGTCGACTCGTTCGGCTCGAACGGCTACACGGGTGAGGAGACGAAGATGATGCAGGAAAGCCGCAAGATCATGGGCCTGCCGAATCTGAAGGTGTCGGCCACCACCGTACGCGTGCCGGTTGTCCGCGCGCACTCGGTCGCGGTGAATGCGGAATTCGAGCGTCCGGTGAGTGTCGAAGCCGCCCGCGCCGCGATCGCGGCCTTTTCGGGCGCCGAGTTGGTCGACGAGCCGGCGAAGCAGGCCTATCCCACGCCGCTTGATTTCTCGCGCAAAGTGAAATGCGGCGTCGGCCGTATCCGCCTCGATACCGCGCTCGACAACGGCCTGGCGCTCTGGGTCAGCGGCGACAACCTCTGGAAAGGAGCCGCTTTAAATGCGCTCCAGAACGCCGAGCTGATGGTGCGCGAAGGGCTTTTGCGACGCAAGGCGACGGCGACGACGTGATCGACGCGGGGCGGTGGTGAGTTTCGCCCCTTCAGGTGGGAGAATTCCGGGGAGGGGAGTGGGGCGGTTTCCGCGCGGAATAATTCCTTGTCTTTGTCGGTCGCGAACGGCTTTTCTCTCCCTTCGGTTTGGACGCTTAGCTCAGTTGGTTAGAGCACCTCGCTTACACCGAGGGTGTCGGGGGTTCGAGTCCCTCAGCGTCCACCAGCCTTCGCTCGCAGCGCAGCGGCGAGAGAAGGCTGCCCTGCATAGCCCCGTGAGGGGCGAAGCGGGGCCGAAATCTCCGCTGCGAGCCACGGCTGGCACGGCCAGCCCCGGCGTTCGGGGTTCAAGTTTTCCGCTGCAACCTTCGGCTGGCGCAGCCGCTCATTTTAGTATCCGCTCCTCCCTCCTTTTCACTTCCAACCTTCATGCGACACACGATCTCCGTCCTCGTTGAGAACAAGTTCGGCGTTCTAGCGCGCGTCGCCGGGATGTTTTCCGGCCGCGGCTTCAACATTGACTCGCTCAACGTCGCTCCGACGCACGATGCCTCCCTCTCCCGCATCACCGCGGTGCTAAAGGGGGACGAAGTCCAGCTCGACCTTTGCGTCAAGCAGCTCCGGAAACTGATCAATGTCGTCGAGGTGATCGACTTCAAGGAAGGCCAGGCGGTCGCGCGCGAACTCATCCTTGTGAAGGTGCGCGCCGACGCCAAGACGCGGCCGGAGCTCCTTCAGATCAAGGACATCTTCCGCGCCAAGATCGTCAACCTCGCGGCCGACTCGCTCATCATGGAAGCGACCGGCGATGACGAAAAGGTTTCCGCCCTGCTCGGCCTGCTCGAGCCATTCGGCATCATCGAACTCGCGCGCACCGGCCGGTTGGCCTTGAAACGCTGAGGCGCGGCGAGGCGTGTCAGGTGTAAGGGGTTAAGGTCTAAAGCCGCCGAGATCACCAACACGGTACTTTCGCTCGACTGCCCATATTCGCCCTGTGGTCCTCGAACCTTACACCTTCCAACTTACACTTTACGCGTTAGCAGACCTTACCCCTTAAACCTTAATCGTAAAACAACGCTTCGTTCCAACATGCCCGCCAAAGTCTACACCGATAACGACGCCGATCTCGGCGTGTTCGCCAATAAAACGCTCGCCGTCCTCGGCTACGGTTCGCAGGGCCACGCCCATGCGCTCAATCTGAAGGATAGCGGCTGCAAGGTCATCATCGGCCTTTACCCCGGCTCGAAGTCCAAGGCCGTTGCTGAACAGCATGGCTTCGAGGTCGTCGACACCGCCGAGGCCGTGCGCCGCGCCGATGTCATCATGATCGGTCTCCCCGACATGAAGCAGGCGGATGTGTACGCGAGCGACATCCTCCCGAATCTCGCCAAGGGCAAGACGCTGCTGTTCTCCCACGGCCTTTCCGTGCACTTCGGCCTGATCAAGCTGCACAAGGACATCGACTGCATCATGGTCGCCCCGAAGGGGCCCGGCCACATGGTGCGCCGGCTCTACGCCGAAGGCAAAGGCATGCCGGCGCTGGTGGCCGTCGCGCAGGACAAGTCGAAGACCGCGCTCAAGACCGCCCTCGCGTGGGCGAAGGGCATCGGCTCCACCCGGGCCGGCGTGCTCAAGACCTCCTTCAAGGAGGAGACCGAGACCGATCTCTTCGGCGAACAGGCCGTGTTGTGCGGCGGCGCCAGCGCCCTCGTGCAGGCCGGTTTCGAGACGCTGGTCGAGGCGGGGTACCAGCCCGAGATGGCTTACTTCGAGTGCCTCCACGAGCTGAAGCTCATCTGTGATCTGATGTACGAAAGCGGCATCGCCGGCATGCGGTTCTCGATTTCCGAGACCGCCAAGTACGGCGACATCACCCGCGGTCCGCGCGTCGTGAACAAGAAGACGAAGGCCGAAATGAAGAAGATCCTGAAGGAGATCCAGACCGGCCAGTTCACCAAGGAGTGGGTCAAGGAATACAAGGGCGGCCTGAAGAAGTACAACGCGCTGCTCAAGGCGGGCGAGAAGCACAAGATCGAGAAGACCGGTGCCTACCTCCGCTCGATGATGCCTTGGATGACCAAGAAGAACATTAAGGGCGTCCAGGCTTCGTACTCCTGACGCCGAAGTAGCGAGTAGCGGGTAGCGAGTAGCGAGCATGCGTCGCGCGGTGCTCTACTCGCTACTCGCTACTGACTACTCGCTACTATGACGAAACTCGTCCTCGCCACCCGTAAGAGTCCGCTCGCCCTCGCCCAGACCGAAATGGTCGCGGCGCACCTGCGGAACCAGCTCGGGGTCGAGACGGAATTACTGCGGATCGTCACCACCGGCGACCGGCAGACAGAGTGGTCGCTCGAACAGCGCGGTGGAAAAGGGCTCTTCACCAGCGAACTCGAGGCGGCGCTCCTTCGCGGCGAGGCCGATGTCGCCGTGCACAGCACCAAGGACCTGCCGGGCGACATGCCGGCCGGTCTCGCCATCGGCGGCTATATGCCCCGGGCCGATACGCGCGACGTGCTCGTGCTGCGGACCGGCGTGGATGCTCCGCTGACCCTGGCGACCGGGTCGCCCCGGCGACGGATGCAGGTGAAACTGATGTTTCCGGAGGTCGCGTTCAGCGAGATTCGCGGCAACGTGGATACACGTTTGCGCAAGATCGGCGAACTGCATGTCGCCGACGGCACGGTGCTCGCCGCGGCCGGCATGAAGCGACTCGGCATTGAGACCTGGCCCGGCGTGGATTTCGCCCCGCTTGATTTTGACCAAATGGTCCCGGCCGTGGGACAGGGCGCGATTGCGATCCAGTGCCGCGAAGCCGACGCCGCGAAGTTCGGCGCGGTGTTCGATGCGGCGACCGCCCGGGCCGTCACGCTCGAGCGGGCCTTTCAGTCGGCGCTCGGGGGCGGCTGTCACACTGCGTTCGCGGCGCACGCCGCGGGCGAGGCGCTTTACCTGTTTCACGAAACGACCGGGATTCGCCGCGTGGCGCTTACGGCCGGCCACTTCGCCGCGCCGGCGGAAACGGCCGCGTCGGTCCTGCGCGAATTCGGGCTTCTGCCATGAGCACTCTTTCCCCTTTGCACGGCCGCCGCGTGGCCGTCACCCGCGCGCGCGAACAGTCGCCCGAACTTACGGCCAGACTGACCGCCCTGGGAGCCGAAGTGATCGAGCTGCCGCTCATCACGATTTCCAAGGAGATCGACCTGCATGTGCTGCACGACGTGCTGTCCGAATTGGGTGGATACGACTGGATCGTGTTCACCAGCGCCAACGGCGTGCGGTTCTTCTTCGAGGAGTTCTATCGGATCTACGACGACGTGCGCTCGCTCGGCCTGCTGCGTTTTGCCGCCGTCGGGGAAGCCACGGCCAGGGCGATCACCGACCATCACCTCAAGGTGGAATGCATGCCCAAGGTCGCGACCGCCGACGCGCTGGCCGACGAGTTGATCACGACCGGCAGCCTCGACAGCGCGAAGATCCTGATCATCACCGGCAACCTGAACCGCAGCGACCTGTTGGTCCGGCTCGAGGACGCCCGGGCGATTGTCGACCAATTGCAGGTCTACAAGACGGAAAAGACAGACCTCAGTGGGGATCCGGCGGCGGCGGACTTCCGCGCGCGCGGGGCCGACGCGATTCTGTTCGTCAGCTCCTCCGCGGTGCAGTCGTTCGTCGACCAAGCCGCCGCGCTCGTGCTGGCGAAGAACGCCCCGCGGCCGCTCGCCGGCAGCATCGGGCCGCAGACCAGCGAAACGATGAAGAAGGTGGGCATGCCGGTGGACTTCGCCGCCAAGACCCCCAGCCTCGACGCCTTGGTCGAGGCGCTCGTGAAGAAGCTCAAAGGCTGAAGGTCCCGGGCGGGCCGCTGGCCGCCGGTTTCCCATGATCGACGGAATTCGCTTCAAGGTGTGCGGGCTGACTTCGCTCGTGGATGCCGAGTTCGCCGACCGCTGCGGGGCGGATTGCCTGGGGTTTATCTTCCATCCGAAGTCGCCGCGGCATCTCACGCGGGAACAGTTCCGCGCCATGGGGCCGCGCCTTCCCCCTCGGCGCAAAGTCGCGGTCTCCGTCGAGCCGTCGCTCGAGGAGCTGACGGCGCTGCGCGAGGCGGGCTTCGACTATTTTCAGATCCACCACCGACTGGACGTGCCCGAGAAGACGCTGACCGCCTGGTCGCGGCTCGTGGGTCGCCAACGGCTCTGGCTCGCGCCCAAGCTGCCGCCGGGCAGTACGGTTCCGCCGGCCGTTCTACAGGCGGCGAAATTCATCCTGTTCGATACGTATCAGGTCGGCGGATTCGGCGGGTCGGGTCAGACCGGCGACTGGCCGGGGTTCGCTCGTCATCAGGCGGCGCATCCCGAAAACGTCTGGATTCTCGCCGGAGGCCTGAACCCCGAAAACGTCGGTGCCGCCCTGAAGTCGAGTGGGGCGCGTTTCGTCGACGTGAACAGCGGGGTCGAGGCCGCGCCCGGAGTGAAGGATGAGGCGAAGCTCAAGCGTTTCGTCGTCGCCCTGCATAACGCCGCCACCGGGCGCTAGACCGGATCGACACTAGGAGCGGCTTCACGCCGCCCGCCCCGCCGCGGCCATCGCGCGATAGGTGCGTGTTTCGCCGGCCGGAATATCCTGAAGCTCCGCCCGCACGCGGCGCGTGGCGGCGAGATCGGGACGCGTCTCGAGATTGAACAACGCCTGCAGTCCGCTCGTCACGCCGGTGTCGCCCCACGGCACGCAATCGGGAAAACCGAGCGCGCGCATCATCACGTAGTTCACCGACCTCGGCCCCAGGCCGCGGACCGCCAGCAGGGTGCGTTCCACCCGCGTCGCGGACTGGTGGCGCAGGGCTTCGAGATCGAGCCGGCCCTCGTTGATCAGACGGGCGGTGGAAATGAGATAATCAGCCTTGGATCGGGAAAATTGGAGCGGCGCGAGATCGGCCGGAGTGAGCGCGGCGACGGCGGCTGGCGTGGGGGGAGCGAAGAGTCCGTCGTCGAGTGGGGTGCCGGTGCGTTCGACGAGTCGCCGCCTGAGCACGCAGGCGAAAGCGAAATTGATTTGCTGGCCGATGATCGACCAGAGGAGCCCGTCGAACAACGAGGGGGTTTGCCCGAGGCGAAGACCCGTTCGTCCCGCGACGAGCCGTGCGAGACCCAGGCGGCGCGCCAGCCGGGAAAAGGCCGCCGCATCCTGGTCGAGCCCCAGCAGCGCGACGACGCGGGCGTGGGCGTCGGGGGCCGAGATGCCCGTGGCCGTCACGTCGACGTGGCCGGGCTGCACGGCGAGTGTGATCGACGCCGGTGTCTCGCCGCTGCGCATCCCCAGGATAGATCGGTCGCCTTCGGTGCGCTCGGTCAGGCTTGCAGAGTCACGGGTGAGAGCGCGGCGCAGGTACTCGCGCGGGTAGTCCGCGGGCAATTCGAGGGTGAACGTCTGACTGCGGCGCAGCGCGCGAAATTGGACCGGAGTGAGGCCGTTGAGGCGGCGAAAATGCGCGTGAAAAACGGACAACGACTCGAAGCCGGCCTCCCCGGCGATGCGGGCGGGTCCGTCTTCGCCCGCCCGCAAGCGGGCTTTGGTGGCGTCGATCCGGGCGCGGATGAGCAACTCGGCCGGGGTCGTGTGGAAATGCTGGCGCACGAGCTCGAAGAGTCGCGTCGTTACGAAACCGGAGCGTCGCACGACGGCCCGCACGTCCGGAGAAATTCTCCGGCGCCGAGCGAATCGCGGCCACCAAGGTTTCGATGTCGGCCAGAACGGGATCGGCGCCGCGGGCGAAGTCGTCCGGGTGACACTTGCGGCACGCGCGCAGACCGGCGGCGCGCGCGGCTTCGCAGGTCGGAAAGAAACGGACGTTTTCCGGCTTCGGCTTGCGCGCGCGACAGGCCGGGAGACAGTAGATTCCGGTCGTCAACACGCCGGTGAAGAAGCGGCCGTTGCAGGAGGCATCCCTCTCCAGCAGGCGGGCGTACATCGCGGCATGACTCAAGCGCATGGGCGGAAACTAACCCAGGCCCCGGCCGCTGTCGTCCGGATTATTTCCCGGCAATTTTTTCGATGGTCGTTAAGGGCGATGGATCGGTTGCGCGCAGGGGACTTCCGCCCGGTTCGAATGCGTCGGTTTCGCTTCGGCTCGGAGTCTCGAGCCGTTGGATCGCGGCTCCCAGCGTCGTGAATACGGCGTTGGCGGACACGCCTCGTTGGACCGTCAAAAGCGCTGCATGGCTCCCCGGGGAAGTTCTTTTCGTGCCGGCCCGACACTGGGCGGGCTGGGCTCGGCCCCCTTCGGGGCGGCTACGGCTGCGGGCAGTGCAGGCGTTACTCGATCGGCGCGGCGGCGTGGTGCAGACCAGCGGGGTGACTCAGGCGGTGGCGTATTCCTGGAGGATTTCGAGCGGGACAACTTCGAGCGTCCGCTCGTGGGTGGCGGCGAGCACGACGGGCGCAGCCACGTGAAGTTCGACGAGTTCGAGCCAGCGGGAGGCGCACACGCACCAGCGGTCGCCTGGTTTCAGCCCTGGAAAATCGTACTCGGGGCGCGGCGTGGAGAGGTCATTGCCGATGAAGCGACTTTGTTCGAGGAACCACTCGGTGACCTCCACGCATACGGTGTGGCAGCCGTGATCCTCGACGCACGTGTCGCAGTGGCCGTTGCGAAAGAACCCGGTGCGCGGGGCGTGGGAGCAGGGCTTCAGCGGGCCGCCGAGGACATTGCGCGAGGGCAGGGGCGTCATGGCGGTCGAAGCTGAAGCCTCGGCGGTTCCGAGACGAGAGGCAAGTGGCGCGGGCGGACTCGCGGTTGCACTTGCCACGTCGGGACGATCGGGCGTCACTGCAACATGGCTTCGACTTACGAGACACTTCGGGCGGATATCGTCAGTGCCATGAAGGCCCGCGACGCGGCGACGACGCTGGCGCTGCGGACGATGGACGCGGCGATCAAGCGGGCCGCGATGGATGCGAACAAGGACGTCGACGAGGCGCTCGTGATCGCGACGCTGCGCAAGGCGGTGAAAAATCTCGCCGACGCCCGGACCGAGTTTGAAAAGGGCGGCCGCGCCGACCTTGTGGCGGCGAATGACGCGGAGATCCGCATCCTGGAAAAATATTTGCCGCGCGGACTGGAGCCGGCCCAGATCGAGGCGCTGGTGAGTGCCGCGATTCTCGAGGCCGGCGCCACCGGAAAGAAGGACATGGGCAAGGTGATCGCCGCGCTGAAAAAACGCCCGGAGGCGGCCCAACTCGATTTCGGTGCCGTGAGCAAACTGGTGCAGGCGCGCCTGCCCTGAGCCACCCCGCGGGCTATTCGAGAAAGCTGGCCTGCTTCGGACCGCTGCCCGCGCGTCGCGCTGCCTCTTCTTCGGGAGTCGCGTTGAGATGCCGCGGTGGCTTGGAGGCTTTGCTGGCCACGGCCGCTTCACGGTCAGTCACAATCCGATCGCAAATCTGGTGGATGTGCAGTCGCAGCCACTGGGCGGTGCTCGAGCCGGAGCGGTAGTCCGCGGGTCCGTAGCCGTGAATCCGACCCGACTGCAGCAGGCGGTCGTTCTGCTCAAACTCGGCGGCCTTGTCCGGATTGTAGACGGCGTAGGCGCGGCCGCCGCCTTTCTTTACCACAGAGAAACTGGGCACGTCGCTCGGACCGTCGGCGATATAGATCATGTTCTGAATCGGAATGCGCCGGTCCTCCGCGGCCATTTTCGAATTCACGTCGATGGCGGGGTTCTTGTTCGTGCCCTTGTTGATCTCGAAGATGGCGCGGGTCTTCGTGGTATTGTCGATGACCATGCCGATCTGCGCACTCTGGGCGCTGGCGTCGATCGACAGTTCGTTCTGCCGCAGGAAACCTGGCTGGAGCGGGTTCTCCACGAATTCGCAGGCCCAGATGCCCTCCGCGTGCCGGGCGATCGCGCTGCCGCGGATCATCGGGGCGATGCCGGTGCTGACCACATAGTGTTCGACCGCGATGTCGTGCTTCACGTATTCCGGCCTCTCGCGGGCGAAGCCCTTCACCAGGTCGAAAAATTCCGGCAGGCCCGGATAGAAGCGGATGTCCGCGCCGCACTCGTAGAGGACCTTGTTGTTCAGCCCGTGCAGCGGACCGGCCAGGACGTACGTCAGCAGGTGATTCAGATAGGCGATCTCCGGCGCCAGATGATAGCCCCGCTTGCGGTAGTGTTCCGCGAGCTTGTTCGTCTCCTCCCAAAACACCGACTCATCGATGCCGTAGCGGCGAAAGAGTGGCGACTGCATGTATTCCGGGATTAACGTCTTGTCGAAATCCCAGATGCACGCGATGGTGCTTTGAGTGAAAAGTGTCGTGGGCATTGCTGATCAACACCGCTAGGCAGAGACGCCTCGCGCTCGGATCGCTGCCATAGGTAAGGCAACCGGCGGCTCGCGCAATTCGCAAATGTCCGCTGTCGTTTCCCTCCGCTCATGGATGAACTTCCCGATCTCGCTCCGTTTCAGCGCCGCTACGATGAACTCTCGGCGCAGATGGCGGACGCTGCCTTTTATGCGAATCCCCGCCGTGCGGCGGAGGTGACGCGGGAACACCAAAAGCTGGCGCAGTTGATCACGGACCACCTGACGCATCAGAAAATCGAGCGCGAGATTTCCGAGGCCCAGGCCTTCGGTCGCGATGCCGGGACCGATGCGGAACTGCGGGAACTCGCCGCCGCGGAACTGCCCGAACTGCAACGCCGCCGCGCCGAGCTGCACCGGGCGGTGCTGCTGGCGATGATCCCGCCGGAATCGACCGATTCGCGCAACACGGTGATGGAGATTCGCGCCGGCACGGGCGGCGATGAGGCCAGCCTGTTTGCGGCCGGGCTGCACCGGATGTATTCGAAATACTCGGACGCCCAGGGCTGGAAGATCCAGCCGATGAGCAGCAGCGTTTCGGAGCGCGGCGGCTACAAGGAAGTGATCTTCCTCATCTCCGGCACCGATGTGTACAAGCAACTGAAGTTCGAAAGCGGCGTGCATCGGGTGCAGCGCGTGCCGGTGACCGAGGCCAACGGGCGCATTCACACGTCGACGGTGACGGTCGCCGTGCTGCCCGAGGCGGAGGATGTCGACGTGCAGATCGATCCGCAGGACCTCGAGATCACGGTCACCCGCGCGAGTGGTCCGGGCGGACAGGGCGTCAATACGACCGATTCCGCCGTGCAGATCCTGCACAAGCCGACCGGCCTGATCGTGGCGTGTGCCGACGAGCGCTCGCAGTTGAAGAACAAGGCGCGGGCCATGACGGTGCTGCGGTCGCGGCTGCTCAAGCGCCGGGAGGACGAGGAAAAGGCAAAGTACGCGGCGGCGCGGCGGAGCCAGATCGGCTCAGGCGACCGCAGCGAGCGGAT
>JBEIHL010000033.1:0-11038 GCA_040381375.1 Opitutaceae bacterium | reverse complement strand
TTCTCGCGCGACCCGCGGAAATCGACGAGCCCAAGGTTCGGCTTGGTCCAGGTGATCCCATCGCGGCTCTCCGCGTAGCAGAGATTGGACTCCGCCGACTCGCTCTTGTAGTCCATGGGCAGCGCCGTGTAGTAGAGGCGATAGAGCCCGCCGTCATCGACGATCGTCGCCGTTCCAGTCGGCACCTGCTCCCACGGTTTCTCATAGCGGAGGGCAGCGCCCGCCGGACGGGGCTCCGCCAGTTTCAGGGACACCCCGTCGAGGCGTTCGACAAGGAAGCGATCGACCAGCAACTCCAGCCGCGAACCCAGGTCGATCGGTGCGGCGGCGACGAGCGCCGTGGACGTCAGGAGAAGAAGCAAGGGGAAGCGGAGAGTCATGGGAACGTCGTTCTAAGTATGAGGATTCGATCGGAGTGAATCGTAACGGAAGAGTTGGGTGCTGCGGATGCGTTGCCGGGCTGTGTCCGATCACTGCAGCGGGAAGGAGTACGGGTGGGCGTCGCGCAGGTGAAACCGGAGCCGAATCCGCTGTCTGGATCGCTCGGAGCGCTGGCGACCGCGCCAGCGGACCTCCGCTCGCGTGCATTCACCGGTCACGGCAAGGCAGTTCGCGCGGTCCCAACCCTCAGGCACGGTATGGCCCGCGAACGTGGTCGTCTGGCGACTGACTCGATGCACGCCGAAAACATCGGCGAGCAGGAAGTCATTGAGGAACCGTTGTCGCTCCCCGGGCCTGAGTACGAGGGTTCGGGGCGGCAGGGAGCGTGCGCCCGCGCCCCGCGCGGCTCCGGGGGTGAGCGCCGGACCCGGCGCAGTCGCGCCAAGCCAGCGATCCCCGGGCCGCCGACGGCCCGAATCGAGGGATGAAGCCATGAGACGGGAACCGCCAGTGGGCTGGTCCGTGATCAGAACCGGTACGTGACCGAGAACTTCGTCATTAGGCCCGGATCGGTGAAGATCCAGAACGGCAGCTCCGCGCCTTGGATAAACTTCTCGTCGGTCAGATTGTCGACCGTGAGACGGTAGGTCGTGCGGCCGTGCGTGTAGCTACCGAACAGATTGTAGACGGTGTACTTGGGCAGTTGGACGAAGCGGCTGTTCGGAATCTGCGAGATCCGGCTGGCCAGACGCTCACCGATGAAGTTCGTGCCGGCACCGAAGGACAGCCCCTTGAGGGAGCCCTTCGAGAAACCGTACTTCAGCAGCAGGCTGGTCGTGTTGTTGGTCGGGCCGACGGGCTTGACCTTGAGCTCGTTCAGGACGTTGCCCGCGTAGAACGTCGCGATCGCATTCAACTCGCCATCACCCAGCGGCTGATTCACCGCAAAGGTCAGCTCATATCCCTTGTTGGTCTGGGTGCCGCCTTGAAAGATTCCCTGGGAACCGGGCTGTGGGTCGTTGGGCCCCTGCACAAAGAGCAGACGCACGTTCGTCAGTTCGATGTCAAAGTACGCCGCCGTGACGGAGAATCGCCCCTCGGCGAGTTCGGCCTTGACGCCGATTTCGTCGTGATTGCCTACCGAGGGAACGAGAGGACGCTGGCGGAAGTCCACGCCGGTGTTGAAGATGAACGCTTCCGAGTGGTTGACGTACACCGACGTCCCCGGAGTCACCTTGAACAGCGCACCGTAGCGAAAAACCGTCTTGTTGAAGGTCGCCGGGGCGGCCGCGGCGTACTTGTTTTCGCTCTGCGAATTGTTGAAGCGCAGGCCGGCGATGACGTAACCGCGATCGTCGAGGAAGCTGATGGTGTCTTGGAGGAACGCGCTTGAGGTACGGTTGCGGCGCGCGCCGTAGGCACCGTAGGCGGGCTCGCCCGTACGCGGCGTCGAAGAGACGGATCCGCCGTCACCGGGGTTGCGGACATCCAGCGGCGTGGTGGCGAACGACTCGTTCAGATCGGAACTCCGACCGAAGGTGTTGGCCGCACCCCAGACCACCGCGTGCTTGAGCGGCCCGGTGGTGAAGTCGTTCGAGAAGTCCAGATTCGTGGTGAAGGAACTGCTTCGGTTCAGGAAGCTTTCGCTCACTCGCTTAAGGATCCCCGTGGTTGGATTATAGTCCGTGGCGTACGGGCGGTACCAGTCATTATGGTTGTTGATGTAGCCGACGAAGAGCTGGAAGTTGAATCCGGGGCTGAAGTTCGTCGCGAGCGTGGCGGTAGCGCGGAAGTTCTCGGTCGGGTACTCCGATTGCTTCGTGTCGTAGGAGAACGAATCCGGCGCATTGAAGACCGTAAAGGTCGAGGGGTCGATGAAGGTCAGCGCGCGGTTGTAGTCGATCTTCGAGAAGGCCGTATCGACCGTAAGTTTGGTCCGGGCACTGATGTCCCACACCGCACCGCCGCCGACGAACTGGTCCTTGTAGTAGCTGTAGCGGCGGTCGCTGTAGTCGGAGTCGGTCGCTCCGAGGTCGAGGCGGTAGCGGAAGGTTTCCGTGACCGGGCGGGAGAGGTGCACCTCACCGCGGAAGTAGTTGAAGTTGCCGATCGTGCCGGTGACTTCCGTGGTCGGTTTCTTCCCGGGCTTGCGGGTGACATAGTTGATCGCACCGCCGACGAAGCCGGCGTTGCCGAAGGTCATGGCGATCGGCCCCTTGAGGACCTCCACGCGATCGACGTCGTACATCGGACCGGTCGCATTGCTGCCGAGCGAGATGCCGTCCTTCAGCGAGGCTCCCGAGCGGAAACCAGAGATGAACTGGTCATCGCCGGGATTGAAGCTGCGCCGGGCGATGCCAGGGGAAACCATCTGGACCGCCCCCAGCATCTGGTCGGCGTTCAGGTCCGTGATCAGTTCCTGGTTGAGGATCTGGATCGTCTGCGGCGTGTCGAGCAGCCGGGTCGAGATGCGCCCCGCCGTCGAGAGCGTGTTCTTCGATCGGTATCCGCGGTCGAGCGACGTATCGACGAAGTAGCGCTCCAACTCGACCGTCTTTTCCTCTTTATCCTCCTCAGGCTTGGGGGTGGCGGACTGGGCGAACACGGACACGGGCAACAGCAAGGTCAGCACCGTGGCGCTGACTGCGACGAAACGTGAGCGGACTGGCTTGTGGTTCATGGTTGACGGGATGTGGGCTCCGAATCCGGCAGCGCGAGGCTAAGGGGCGCTGCCGACCCGGACGCGCGTTTGCCGGAGGGCAACTGCGGACGGGAAAGTGGAGCGGCGTTTGGATGTATGGAGTTGCATACACCAAGGTCAAGCCCCCAATTCAAGCTTTCCAATCGAGGTATTTTTCCAGTACCGTCTTATCCTCTAACCCCCTCATCTACAGGACTAAAAGTGTCCCGCTTTCGTTTCCCATCCACCCTCAGCTTCACTCTTTCCCTGCTTGCTGGGCTTCCGGTATTCGGTTTGGCTGCGCCGGTCACCGCCCGCGACGCGCTCATCCTGCCCGATGGCCAGCGCTGCCTGGTGATTCGTCGCGAAGAGGGGCCTCCGCAACCGCTGCTCTTCGTCTTCCAAGGCAGCATCGACAGCGCCCTCGCGGAGCCCCTGTACACGGAGGTCGCCCGCCTGCTCGCCCCGGCCGGCGTCCTGAGCGTGGTGCTCGACGCTCCGGCGCACGGCGCGGATGCGGCACCCGGCGAGCCTCCCGAACTCAGCGGCTGGGCGCACCGCGTCGCGCACGGAAAGCCGTTCCTCGACCCGTTCCTCGCCCGCGTCTCGGCCGCCCTCGACCACTTCATCGCCGTCGGCTGGGCCGACCCCCAACGGATCGCCGCCTGCGGGACGTCGCGCGGCGGGTTCCTCGCGTTTCACGTCGCCGCCCATGACCTCCGCATCCGCGCGGTTGCCGGCATCGCCCCGGTGACCGACCTCGCCGCGTTGCGCGAATTCTCGTCCCTGAACCCACCGCCCGACGCCTCCGGACTCGCGCTCGCCACTCTCGCGCCGCGCCTGGCCGGACGGCCGGTCTGGTTGTGTATCGGAAACGATGATACGCGGGTCGACACCGATCGCGCCATCGCCTTCGCACGCGCCGTCGTCGCCGCCAACCGCGCCCTGCCCTCCCCGCCCTCTCCGATTCCCGTCGATCTGCTGGTCCAGTCCACGCCCGGCCACCGCAGTTCCGCCGCCGACCATCGCCGGCTCAGCGCGTGGCTGCGTCCACATCTGGGACTTCCGGTCGGGCCTGAGTGACGCGGAGGCGTCCGTCCCCGGCAGCCCCGCCCGAGCCAGATCCTCCCGTGGTCTCGCCGGAGCCCGCCCGGCGGCGGGTTCGCAGCGGGGCCGGGGTCGGCGCCTCCTCAGCGCCACCCCGGATCTCTACCCGCGCGGGCTAGCGGAAGCGCAGCGAGAACAGGTCGGCATCCTTCATCACAAAGCGCAGCCGCACCGTCCGCCCTTGCAGCCGCGAGACGTCGTCCGTCGTCGCCCACCGCACGGTGCGCTCGATCGAGTCACCGACCAGCACCGGGCACTCCTCCAGGGTGAAGCCCGGGATCGGCTCGCCGGTCTCCGTTTGCACTTCCACCCGGATGCCGCCCACCGCCGAGGTGGAGCAGTTGAGGATGAGTTGACGGCCCGTGAAGCGGAGGGGTTTGGTCAGCATTTCGCCCTCCTCGTAGTCCGCGTGCACCGCCGCGAAGCCGTCCAGCCGCAGGGTGTAGCGGCCGAGGTGGGCGGTGGGCTGACAGTAGTCCTGACCAACGTAGACCGACATCTCCGCGGGTCCGGTTTGAATGAAGCCGGTGGCCGGAACGCCGTTGCGGGACACCCAGTTGCCTTTGTTCAGGCCGGGCCGCACGAACGCCTGCATGAATGTGCGGTCGTAGCGAGTGCCACCGCGGCTGGTCATGAGCACGGTGTCCGAGACTTGGTTCGGGATGTTGTGGTCCGCTCCCTTGATCGCGAGAAACCCCTTCCCCACCTGCTGCTGCTCCAGTTCCTCGTCGGAAAGGAAGCGTCGGCCCTGGACCAGCCGCATGGGGGTCGCCACGTAGAGGTGCGGGGCGCGGAAATAGGGCCGGGTGCCGTTCGTGTACAACTGCTCAAGCGGCGTCTGGCCGAACGTCATGCGTTCCGCCGGAGTCCACGTGATCAGGTCCTGGGAGGTCGTGCGCGAGATCGAGCGGAATCCACCCAGGTTGAAGTTCTTCGAGGAGTAGTCCGTCCAACTGGTAAAGGTCCGGAAGTAGAGCACGTAGCACTGCTCGAGTTCGGACCAAAACGCGACGTTCAGCGAATCGAACGCGCCGTCACGGAAGACCGGCTGCTCCCGCCACTTCCGCCACCGCAGTCCGTCCTCCGAAACGAGCACGTAGAGTCCCTGCGGCCACTGGCCACCGACGGCTTTGTAGCGTTCGTTCGCGGGTACGCCCGGATGGGTGTCGATGAAGGGACTGATGCTCTGCGTGTACGGATCCTCGCGGGGCGAGGGCGCGAGGAGGATGTTGTTCTCCTTGGACCCGGCGAATTCGACCAAGCCAAGCTTGGGCTTCACCCAGTTGATGCCATCCGCGCTTTCCGCGTAGCAGAAATAGGAGGTCGCGCCTTCGTTCTTCTGCGGCGAGGAGAGCGAGGGTCCGCCACGGTAGTAGAGGCGGTACTTGCCGCCCTCCTCGATGATCGTCGCGTAACCCGAGGCATCGCGGTCCCAGGGGTCGTTGTACGGCAGCGCCACGCCCGCCTTCTGCGGCACCTGGAGTCGGAGCGAGACGCCGTCCAAGCGGTCGATCAGGTGGTGGTCCACCATCAATTCGAGGCGGGAACCCAGGTCGATGGGCGCCGCCGCAGCGACGAGCGGCAACGCCGCAAGTACGGAAAGGAACGCGAGGGAACGAAGTTTCATCAGATGAGCCGGAGTTGGGGGTTCAGCAGCAGAGGAATGGGTGGGAGACTGAAAGTGGCGACCATCGGCGCCTCAGCGGACTGAGCCGCAGCCGCTGAAGGCTGACCCGCGCGGATCGATCGTGCCCGACCGCGGTGCACGACCGATTCGTGGCCGGACGGCGAGGCCACGGGAGACGGCTCGGGTCGCCGGCCCTCATTCAAGCCAGAGGGAGTAGAGATCGGCGTCGCGGAGGTGGAAACGGACGCGCACCCGCTTGCCAGCGAGCTCGGAGAGGTCCCGGCCGCGCCAGCGGATCTCGGCGCGGGTGTGATCACCTGAGATCGGCTCCATCGAACCGCGGTCCCAGCCCGGCAGCACCGTCCGACCATCCGGCTCGGTGATTTCAACCGCCAAGGAGCCCTGCACCGCCGCGTTCACCCAGAGTCGTGATCCTTCGAGCACCAGCGGTCGGGTGTCCAGAAACCCTTCCTCGGCTCCGCCGCGCAACGACACGAATCCATCGACGCGCAACTTCGCGAGGAAGATGGCGCCGCGGTACTCGTCGATCGGCCGCGGACGGTTGGGCCGGTGCCGCACGTCGATCCCGGAGTAATAGAACCACAGTTCCTCGCCCCGGCGCACGGGATGCGAGGAAGCCATGATCTGACCGGTGTCGAGCACATCCTTGCCCAGCGGCGAGATCGGGATGAAGTGCCCACGGTCCCCCACCCGCACCCACGACCGGAGATCGCGGCTGACCGCCAGCTTCGGCGAATTGATTCCATCCTGATTGCCTCGCGGCGGCGGAATCCGGCCGCTCGCCTCGAAGTAATTCGGCAGGCCGATGTACACGCCCTCGTAGCGGAAGACCGCCATGTTGTAGATCTCCGCGTTGTACTCGCGGGGGACGTTGATCGTCGGACGCCAGTAGCGCGCATCCCCGGCGATCCGCTGCAGGTACTCGGCCGCCAACTCCTGGTCCCGCCAGTCCGCATGGTAAATCAGCACCGGGGTCGTCCACCGCTCGAAGTCGGAACTCAGGCTGAGGTAGACCGAGCGTCCGAAGGGTCCGCCGTGCTTGACGGTGAAGATCCACTGCCGGGTCACCGGGTCCCAGTTGAGGTGGGACTCATCCTGGCTCGGAATCGGCTCCACCGGAAGGCGGCGGAAGGTAAACCCGTCCGCCGACACGAGCGGCTGTCGTCCGTTGGGTCCGATCATCCCCTTGAAACGGCGATCCGCCGGAGCGTTTGGGTCGAGGACCACGTGCTGGACGAACGCCTCCGGGGATCCCTCCACCGTGACGAGGTTATTCGCCCGGTTGCCCCCGACCTCGACCAAGCCGAGCGTGGGTTTTTCCCAGACCACGCCGTCCTTCGAACGCGCGTAGCCGGACCCACCGGCGCCATTGCCGTCGTCACCGAAGCGGATGTACCACATTTTCCACACCTGCTCCTTCTCGTCCCAGACCGGCGCATCCCGGGTCTGGATGGCCACGCCGTCCGTCGGGATGTCGGGACGGATCACCGGATTGCCGGCGTACTTGACGGGGGAATGGGTCACGCGCTGCAGCCCCGCGATGTCCGCGAGCAGGAAGTCGTCGAGGAACAACTGCCTCTCCCCCGGCTTGAGGACCAGAGGTCGGGCGGACAGCGCCTGTTCGGCGAGGTTGGGCTGGGCGGTCAGGGGGGACAGGCAGGCGAGGAACGCGAGCGACCAAGCCGCCGCGCTCCGGCGCCAGGCGGATCCGCTGACGGCGGTCAGACGGTGGGGGAGATGGGGGATGGGGTTCATGAAAGCAAAGAGACCCGGCTACCGGGCGGCGACCGCGCTGCCCGTCGCCGCGTCGCGGACCGACATCGCGTACAGCTTCGGGGTGTGATCCGCGGTGTTCTCGAGATGGATCCGGAAGCGGACGGTGCGTCCGGCGAGGCTGGCGAGCGAGGTGCCGCGCCATTCGACCGGGCAGTCGAGGCCGCCGGTACCGCGGACCGTGCCCTTGGCCGCACCGGAGAATTCGGGGAGCAAGGCAAAGCGCTCGTCCGCGACCTCGACGCTGAGGCCGCCGACGCCCTCGGCGTTCAGCACCAACTCCGCTGCGCGCTCCGGGAGCGTGATGGCCGCCGACCAGACCGAGCCGCGGGAGTTTGACGCACCGCCATGGGAGGGAGCCTTCTGGACCGCAAGGTGCCCCCAGCGGTCGCGCGGCAGCGTCGCCAACGCCACCTCGCCGAGGTAGCCCTCGCCGTAGTCGGCGTTGAGCCAGCGGCCAAAGTAGATGCGAGTCTCATCTCCGACGTTGAGGATGCCGTTGCCGGACTGGCAGAGGATCGTGGGAAACGACTTGCCCGGCACCGGCGTCGCAGGCGCATCGTGACGCGAGATGAACGGCCGGCCGGCCACCGGCTCCCGGAAGTGCATCCCGTCATTGCTGATCACCAGACCGAGATCGCACGAAATCTTCCCGTAGCCGAACCAGCCCCAGCGCTTCTGCGAACTCTCGTCGCCCGGCTGGTTGTGCCAAATCCCATAAAACCCGACGCAGACGGTCCCGAAGCTCGCTGCGCCGACGCCGAGGTGGACTTGGTCGTACGGCTTGATCGTGCCGCGAAGTGCGGGATCGGCTGGCTCGGGCAAACGGAACCCACGACCCACCCCCCTGACCCAAGTCACGAAGTCCGGCGAAACCACACCGGCGCCCTGACGACCGCCGGGATGATCCCCCTCGCTGCGCGACAACACCTGACCGTGGACGAAGTACTGATCGTTGAATCGGTACAGGCCCGCCGTTTCGAGAAAGTGCGGGATCGCGAAGTCCGGCGCCGGCGTCCACCGCAAGCCATCGGCGCTGGTCGCAGTCCGGAACACCCATGTCGTTCCGTCGTGCGCGTTATAGGCCATCTTGTAGCGCCGCTGTGGATCGGGATCCTCGTCGTCGCGGATGACGTGCACGCCCTCGATCAGCTCCTCCGGCAGGTCGATCGCGTTGTTGCTCCGCCGCCCCTTGTACTCCTTCTGGTTCAGGATGGGCTTGCGCCACACGATCCCGTCATCGCTTTCCGCGTAACACACCGGACCCTGCGTCACCTTGCTGACATCCGCCCGATACGCATCACCCTGGTCCTTCAGGCCGACCGAATAATACCACATCCGAAACTTTCCGCGGTCGTGGATGACCGCGCCATAGAAATGCGCGGCGACCTGATCGGGCGCGAAGGAATCGTCGCGGCTCGGCGACAGCACCGGCTGCTCCCTTACGCGGGGACGCGACAGGTGCTCGACGACATTCTCGCGCAGCGGCAGGAGCTGATCGTCAATCGCAAGGAACAACGCCTGCCCGGTGACCGAGACGCCCGTGGCGGGCAACCGGTAGCGGCCGGGCGTGCCAGAGGACGTCGCTCCGACGAGGGAGGGAAGCAAAGCAACGATCACCGCGCACCAGGTCAGCGCGCGGAACGGGGAACGGTCAAGGGGTCTGGGGTTCATGGAGAAAGCGGGACGCGGTTATCGAACCCCCGCCGGAAGGAGTTCCGGCGCGTTCTTCCGCGTCCACGCCAGCAGGCGCCTCACGTGGGCCTCGGTGCCGCTGCGGTACGGGGACTGGCAGCGCAGCCCGACCACGCCGCCCCCAGCCACGCGCTGCACGCGGTCGACGGCGGAATCCCAGAGTCCGTCCTCCTTCACCATGGGCAAGAGTCCCTCGTGCAGGAAGCGATGGAACAGGTCAGCGAGTGGCTTGGCGTCGTCGAGCCGACCCTCCGCGCAAAGGCGGTAGAGTTCGACAACCTTGGGCGCATTGAAGCCGGTGATGGAGCAGTAGCCGCCCCGGCCGCCGGCGGGAATCTTGGTGAAGAAGTCCTCGCCGCCGAAAATCGCGAGATCCGGCACCTCCTTCAGGATCGTCTTGATGTCGTCTGGAGTGGCGCCGGTGTCCTTGGTGCCGATGAACGTCGGTACGTCGCGGGCGATCTCGCCGAGCATCGCGGGGGAGATCTTCCGCTTCGAGCGCATCGTGAGGTAGAGAATGATCGGCGTCTTGCCGGCCTCCTCCGCGACCTCTCGCACGTACCGCTTCACCTCGTCATCCTTGAGCTCGAGCCAGAAAGGCAGCGCAAGTTGCAGGGCATCCGCGCCCGCACGGATCGTGGTCCGGATGCGCATCCGCGTGGTGCGCGTGCTCAGCGCCGACGCGCCAATCTGGATCGGCAGCCCGAGGGCGTGCGCCTCGGCGCAGGCGATCTCAGTGACCTGCTCGAATGTGGCGTCGTCCTGCGCGTAGAACTCGCCGGTGGTGCCACCGGTGTACACGCCGCTCACCCCGGTGCCGCCGTAGCCGCGGATTTCGCGGGCGAAGCGACGCGCATCGAGGCGATCGCGGTCGGTCCAAGGAAGGATCAGGGCGCACCAGACGCCGCTGAGGGTTTTGCGAGTCAGACGGGTACTTTTTGCTTTCATATTCGGGATTCGAGAGGGAGAGAACGAAAGGGGAGAAATCGAAGGTCGAGTCACTCAAAGCGGCCGGAGGCCGGAAGATCCTGCAGATCGAACAAGCTCACCGCATTATCGCGCAGGATCAGCTGCTTGGCGGAATCGGAGACCTCGGCGCATTCGATGCGCTCGCGCTGCAGCGCGACATGGTACAAGGGCGTGTCGCTGCCGAAGAGGAGTCGCTCCGCCCCGACCTCCTGGACGGCCCACTCGACCAGATGGGGCAGAATGCTGCGCGCACTCGACGTGTCGATCCACAGGTTGCCGTGGCGCGCCGCCTGCACGGCCCGCACCTGGAGGTCCACTGCGCCGCCCGCACCGTTCCCGTTGCCGAGGTGCGCGAGCATGACCCGCGCTCCGGGAAAGCGATTGGCGAAGGGCACGAAGTCAGCGGGCAGGCTGTTCGGGCAGCCGCTGTGCGCCTTCACCGGCACACCCGTCTCCTCGAAGAAAGCGAACAACGCGTCGCCGTGGTCGGAAATGCGGTAGGAGTGCTCCTCCGGGTGGACCTTGATGCCGACGCACCACGGTGCTTTGAGCATCCGCCGCGCCTGATCGTAGGTCTCTGGTTGGAGCGGATTGACAATCACGTACTGGAGGAGCCCGGGCGTGGCGGGCACGTCACGGAAGGCGGCTTCGTTCGCGGCCGCGACCGGCTGGCCCAGACCGCGCGGCAGGAGGCCGGCGAGCGGCGAGACGATCGTCCACGCGACGCCGCAGGCGCGGGCCCGGTCCACGACCTCCGCCGGCGTACCGCTGGAGAAACGGCGCAG
>JBEIHL010000032.1:0-11050 GCA_040381375.1 Opitutaceae bacterium | reverse complement strand
GCACCTTCATCTCGGGCAACTCGTAGGTCGGGCGCACGCTATTCCTGAGGGAGGAAGGCACGTAGAAACAATTGCTCGCGCTCTTCGTCGCCTCGATCCGGCTCAAGTCCGCCGACCAGGCGACCGTCGACGCCTTCTTCGCATCGCTCGCCCATCGGGTCACGGTGATCGTGCACGAAACCGCCGCACCCGAGGAGTTCGCGCTGATCGAACGGGTGTGCGCCGCCGAGACGCCGGCTCACGTCGTGACCCGCGTGCGCCGCGCCTCGGCCGATTTCATGGTCGGGCTCACCGCGCTGCTGGCGGTCGACACCTACCTGCGCCCCCACCCCGTGCCCGCCGCGGTCGCGGTCGGATCCACCGCGCTCGGCGATGGCGCCCTGTTGTCCCGCCCCGCGAGTCTCGATCCGCGGCTCGAGGGCGGCAACGCCGGTTGAGCAACCTGACCGAATCCCACTCTTTCCCATGACACCTACGTCCTCCCCGTCGAGCCAGCGCGTCTCCTACCGCAACGGCATCCTGCTCGACGCTTCCGATTTTCAGCAGGAGCAGTCGTATCACCGGAGCCGGCTCGCCCTCGCGCTCAGCCTGCTGCACGGCCATGGCACCGTCGCCGGGCTGCGCGTCGAATACAGTCCCGCCGGCACCATCGATCCGGCGACCGGTGAACCAGAACCGCCGGAACAGTTGATCGTGCATCCCGGGGTCGCGCTCGATCGCGCGGGCCGTCTCATCGAGGTCCGCTCAAAGCAGTGTCTCCGGTTAAACCGCTGGTTCCAATTTCAGGTCGGGCAACCGGACGCCGCGCTGAAGCCCTTCGTGTCCGGCGGCCAACGCGCGTTCATCGCCGACCTGTTTCTCCGGTTCAAGGAGTGTCCGCAGGGCCTGCGACCCGGCTTCCCCGAGCCGGCGGCGGACGCGAGCGACGCCATCGTTCCCGCGCGCACCAACGACAGCTTCGACCTGCAACTGGTCGCCCGGGACTGCGATCCGGAGAATACGCTGCCGCCCGTGCCCGCGCCGCGCCACCCGGTGGTGCCGGCCAACCGCGCCGCGCTCCTGACGTCGATCTACGGGTCCTATCCCGCAGGTGGCGCCGTCACCGGGCAGGAGTACCCGCCCGACTTCGCGGATACGACCGCCGTCTTTCTCTGCCGCCTGCGTATCCGCCTGGTGAATTCACCGGCCGGCTCGCTCGCGCGCCACTCCACCAACGCCGTGACCGTCGAGGATATCGACCGGCCCCTCGTGGTGCCCGGCGACCTGCTCCGCCTGCTCCTCCCCGCCTGAACCCCAACCCGTTTTCACCATGACCGCTGTCCTGATCAATCTCACCGCCGAAAAGGAGTCCGCCAGCGTCATCCTCGACACGCGGCGCACCCGTCCGCGTTTCTTCGACGGCAAGTTTCTCACCGCCGCCGACCTGACGCAGGAGCAGAGTTATCTGCTCACTCGCCAGGCCGACCTTGGCCGCACCCTGGGATTTGGCGTGGTCGACGGCCTGCGCGTGACGCGCGCGGTCCGCTCCGCCACCGGGCTGCCGAATCCCGCCGCGTCGGTCACCGTCGGCCGCGGTCACGGCCTCACGCCCGCCGGCGACCTCGTTTTCCTGCCGCACGACCTCACGATCGACCTCGGCAACGTCGCCCAGATGCAGCGGCTGAGCGCGGCCTTCGGCCTCACCCGGGAACCGCAGCCGCCCTTCCAGAACCTGCGCGGATTGTACGTCCTCGGGCTGCGGGCGGTCGAGTTCACGGCCAATCCGACGCCCGCGTATCCGCCGAGTGTGGACGGCAACGCGGCGTTGCGCGACGGCGAGGTGATCGAGGCCACCGCGCTCACGCTGGTGCCGTACGACTCCGACGCCTCGCGCCAGGACGCACACTCTGCCCGCAGCCGGACCGCGCGGGAAATCTTCCTGGAGCAGCGGATCGCCCCGCTGCCCGCCGGCGTGCTGCCGCTCGCGTTGCTCTACCTCCGCCACGGCGCGCTCGATTGGATCGACGAGTGGCTCGTCCGGCGCGAGGCCGGCGACGACGACCGGTTCGGTTTCGGCTTTGCGCCGCGTGCGCTCTCCGAAGCGCACTTCTTCCACTACCGGGAGCGTCTGCTTGAGGCGCCCGCCGCGGCCCCGGGCCAGCTCGCGGCGCGCAGTTTCCTCGAGATCATTCCGCCGGCCGGCCCGCTGCCTGCCGCCATGCTCAATCCCGCGGACTTCACCCAGGCCTACTTCCCCGCTGAGGCGCGCGTCGAACTCGCCCTGGTACCCGAGGATGAACTCGCCGCGCTGATGGAAGACAGCATCGATCTCCCACCGATCGACCTGAACCTGCAGCCCGAGGACCAGGACGCACTCGCCATCCTCGTGCTCGCGCCCGTGCCGCGGGCGACCTACGGCAACGTGCTCCAGACCCTCGCGCGCAATCCGCAGCCCGCGCTGCGCAATCTGTTCGCTCCGCTGCTCAGCCAACAGAAGCCGATCCAGGCGCTGCTGAAGCTCAACGAGACCTTCCTCCTTCGCCGCGGCGACGTGCGCGGCCCCCTCGAACCCGCCGCGGCAGACTTCATCGATGCGGCGTGGCGCGAGGCGCTCAGGCAGGTCCGGCAACTCTGGTACCTGCGCCGACGCAACCTGCCCGACGGTCGCGGTCTGGCGGGCACGCCGCTGGCGGTCGTGGTGTCGGACGCCGTGCCCCCCACGCCGCCGGCTGCACCCACCCGCCCGGAAACACCTCCCACGCCGGTGATCGCGGTCACGCCCGTTGAGCCTGTCCGGCCCGCCACGCCTTCCGCACCGGTTATTCCGGCAACCCCGATCTCACCCGTCTCACCTGTCTCGCCTGTCGTCGTCCAACCGCCCGTAAACCCCACGCGGCCGGTCATCACTCCCGTCGTGGTGCGGCCGGTCCAGCCCGTGGTCGTGACGCCCATTCGACGCACGGCGGCCGAGACCGCGGCGCTGGGTGAGGCCGAGCACAAACTGTCCGACCTGCTCGCCGCCGAGGGGCTCTGGGGCCGGTTCGCGTTCCTGCGTGCGATCTCCGACGCGCCGACGCATGCCGCGTTGGTCGAGCTGCTGCAGGATCCGCTGGTGACCAAGAATCCCCTGCTCCAGCAGGCGGTGTTCACCGCGCTCGAAAAAGCCCTGCCCGCGCTCTCCGAGAGTCCGGAGGAGAATTTCGAGCAGATCCAGAAGGACGCGAACCTCAAGATGCTCACTCCGCAGATCATTGCCGACGTCACCCAGGCGCTCGTCACCGAGGACACGGTGAAGGGCCTGCGGGGCGCGACCAAGGGCTACCCCAAGTTGCTCTCCGAATTGCGTCATCGCCAGACGCTCGGTCGCACCCACCGCATCGGCGCGCTCGCGCTCATCGGGCTCCGGCACGCGGAGGAACCCGACTTTCCCAAGCTGATGACCTCCGTAGAGAAGAATGCCGCCACCGGCCGCGCCCAGGCCGTCAGCGACGCCATCGACCGCTTCCTCAAAAAGGTGAACGCATGAAACGAGGCTCCATCCCGGATCCGTTTGCCGGCGAGAAGCTCGCGGACATCTACCCGCGGCTCGCGCCGTTCGTGGAGCAGACCCCGCGCCTGGGGCGGCTCCACTACTTTCCCGGTCGCCACTTGACGGATACGGCGCTCGGCCGCGAGCAGGCGGTCCGGCTTGAACGGCTGGCCTTGCGGGGCCGTGCCGCCACCGCGGGGGTCGTGCGCGGCCTGGAAATCGGCTGGCGCCAGACCGCCTCCGGGGTCGTCTTCCAACTCAGCCCCGGCCAGGCCCTCGCCGCGTCGGGGGTCGACCTCGTGCTCGATCGGACGGTCGAGGTGCCACTGGACGCGCTGAAACTCTACGACCACGCCGCCCGGGAACTTAATGTCCTGCCCATCGGCCGCATGGCCGCTCCGCCCACGGCGGCGTTCGCCGCGGTGCTGCTGCTCCAGCCCGGCTTCGCCGACGACGCCGATCTGCCGCTCGCAGCGCAGGACAACGAATCCGGTCCTGACTTCACCCCGTGCGCGCGCGTGCCCGCGGACGAGATCTACCTTCGCACGACGTCGACCGACGCCAGCCGGCTCATGCTGTATCCGCTGCCCTGGGACGAACCGTCCGGCGCGCGCTGGCAGAACCGCGCCGCGTGGTCGGTTTTCCAGCGTGAAGCAGCGGGCGCGCGGATGCCGTGGCTCGAACTTGGCGTGCCGCTGGCGCTGGTCGGCTTCGACGCCGGCCTGGCCCCGGCCTGGCTCGACCGTGCGGCCGTGGCCCGCGCCGCCGGCCGGCCGCGTCAGCGCGTGCTGGTCCGACCGGCGTTCGATGCCCGCGTCTGGACTGCGCAGGTCGACCAGTTCTGCGCCCAACTAAGCGCGCTCGAAACGCCCGCGACCGCGACCGACCTCGCCCGGTTTCTGCCTCCCGTAGGGCTGCTGCCCAAGGCGTATCTGACGCTGACCAAGCGCCCGCCGGTCGAGGACGATCCGGCGGCGTGGCAGCCCACGCAGCGTTTCTTTCCGGCCAACTATACCGTCGATGTCAGCGTGGTGCCGACGGAACAGCTCGATGCGCTGATCGCCGACTCGGTGCGGCTACAACCCTACGACACCGGTCAGGCGGACGCCGTGCGCATGCTGCTGCCGATCTCGCAGCAGTGGTTCGATCCCGCGCTGCTCCAGATCGAGACGATCGACCCGCGATTCGACGTGCACATCGCCGAGTACCGGCAGACGCGCGGCGAGTGGCTGGCCGCCCGCTACGACCTGGCGCAGCGCCGCCGCGTGCTCGAGTTGTCCGCGCACGGTCAGACCACTCCGGGACCGCTCCACCCGGCCGATCCCGATCCGAAACGCCTCGAGTCGCCGGAGGAACCCATTGGAGCGCCCCCGGAGCCGGCCACGCGTTTCGGCGTCACCCGTGGCGGAACCCCCACCGCCCCGATTTATGCCAGCGAGATTTTCGCGGCCTTGCGGGAGAGCGCGGCCACGTTCCTGAAGAAGTTTTCCCAGGAGGACATCGACGAGTTCACCGCGCTGTTCGCCGCCTGCGGCATCACCCGGAAGCAATCCGCCGAGGCCTTTGGTCCGGCCAAGCCGCCCGACTGGCTGGCGCGGCTGGAGTCGGACGCTACCGACAAGACCTTGACCGACGCGGAAAAGGCGGAGCTCCGACGCGAGCTGCTCGCGTACATCCGGAAACAGACCGAGATCCAGGAGGGCGAGGAAAAGAAGCTCGGCTCGGCCACCCTGCAGGAACTGATCGAGCACTTCAGCGCCCGGGCCGAGGAGGCCGACGAACTTGTCGACGCCGGTTTCCTGAAGATGCGCACGGATGTTTTCCGGCTCGGCAGCCTGCTGAGCAACAGTTCGCTCGCGAACAAGTTCACCGCCTCGGCCAGCCTCGCCAACATCATCGAGCGCAAGCCGCCGAAGTCCGACGCGGCCGGCGTCAATGCGTTCGCCAGCCAGTTGCTCGCGAATTTCGCCCCCTCGATGGTGGCGCCAGCGGCCGCGGTGGCCAAGGCTCCGGCTGCCATCGCGGGCCCCGCCGCGCCACTGCGTGCGCCCACCGCGCTCAACGCCACCGGCGTCCGCATGACGAGCTTCGTGGCCAAGGATTACGTCGAGACGATCGGCAAGACCGGCGTCCAGATCGAGAACAACAAGACCGCGCTCACTTCGGTGAACGACAAGCTGCTCGGCGCGAACTCTCCGCTGACCGTCGACGAGAAGGCGGCGTACACGCTGCTGCGCGACGCGGCGCAAACGCTCACCTCACCCTCGGCCATCAGCCAGCTCCAGGAAGTCGCCGAGGTGGCGAAGTTCGCCGACAACTACGTCGCGAATTTCGACCTGCTTTCGCAAAAGCAGATCCGCGCCATCCCGCTCGACCGGCTGCAACCCGCGCTCGCGCCCGCCATCCGACAGGAGATCCACGACGGCCGGTTGGAAATCTTCGAGCGCCTGACGCGGCTCAACCTGTCGCTCGCGGATTTGACCACGGACTTCGTCGACGCCCCCGGGACGCCGGTGCGGCCGGCCGCGCCCACGATCGTGACCCGGATCCGGTTTCAAACCCTCATCAGCCGCCGGCGTTTCGATACCCTCGCCACGATCACGAAGCCGGTGGCGGCGGCCGCGCCGACCGAGATCAACGATGCGGACGAGTCCCGGCACTTCGCCACCGGCGTAGGTTATGCCGATATGGCGATGGCCGCGCTTCGCGCCGTAGAGGCCCGAATCAAGGACTACCGCCTCTTCGTCGAGTTGTGCCGGAAGGCGCTGCAGCAGACCCTCGACCTGATCCGGCAGCTCGGCCTCGCCCTCGCGCCCGTCGAGGTCGAGGTCGACGAAGCCCGGCAGGACGTCGCGGTCGCGCTCGCGTTGAAGACGGAGGAACAGGCGCGGCTCGACGCCATCAACCTTCGCCGGGAACGCGTGCTGCAGGATCACGTGGAGTTCCTCGTTTTTCACCGTCCGCGCGCGGTGCCGTTGAACATCGACGTGCCCCTGCGCCGCCTCGAACCGGCGCTCACGGGCGAACCGGTGATCGAGTGCCTGCAGCGGAGTCCCAACCCGCCGGCTGATCTGGCGGCGCTGCGCGATGTTTTCCGGGCATCCCCGGCGCGCTGGTTCCGTCACGCGGGCAAGTGGATCGATCGCGTCGATCGCTGGGATCATCTACGCGCCCTGCTGGAGCGCGCGGCGCGGACGCCTTTCGCGGTGGCGGAGACGACACCGATCATCTCGGCGGGTCGCCACGCGCTGGCCATCGGCCGCGTGCTGCAGTCGCGTTTGGCCGTGACACAGAAGTTCTTCGCGCCCGTCGCGATCGAGCCCGCGGCTCTCGTGTCGCTGAGCTGGCTCGACCTGCGGCAACGCGTCGAACGCGAGCTTACGCTGGGTCAACTCATCGCGGCGGGTCCGGCTCCGCTCGCGCGCGCGGCGGCCGAGGAGCTCGATCACCTGTTCATCGTTGCGACCTGCCTGCATGAAAACTTCAGCCGCGTTCCGGGCCTGCTGCGGCTCGAGTGGGCGGAACGCTTCGGGCAGTTCGATCAAGTCAACGTGGACTTCCGCGATTTGAGCCGGCTGCCGGGTTGGCCGGGGACCGACTTCACGTTGCGCCGGGAGATGCAGCTCCACGCCGACTGGATCTTCGGCCGCATCGACCAGAAACAACCTGACGCCGTCGATCTCATCAACGACCTCCTGCGCGTCGCCCTGCTGCTCGCGAGCCACGCGCCGGTCGACCAACTGATCGTCGGGCACCCGATCGAGTCGGAGTTCACGCCGCGGCCCGGCGGACTGCTCAAGCTCAAGGTCGATCCGGCCCGGATTCGCCGCGGCATGGAGGTCTTCCACCGCGTATCCGACACGTTGAGCCTGCGCGCCGTCGTCGAGGACATCTCGGCGTCGCATGTCGCCGCGCGGATCATCGACGTGCCGGCCTCCGCGAACGGACCGCTCAAACTCACCCCGGCGAGCACGCTCTATTTCCGGGAGGCCGCGCAATGAAGAGTCCCCCCTGGGAGCGCGACCGTCCCCGGTCGCATTTTGTCCGCCCTAAACCCGCGCCGACCACGCTCCCGAACTGATCCCAATGCACCGCCGCGTCCGCGAGCTCCGCCTGACCTGCCGCCGTGAAGACGACGCGCTGCACGGACGCGTGCTCCTGGACGACGCGCTGCGCACGGCGAGCCTCGGTGACGAAACGCGGTTCATCGTGGTGCGCCGGATGAATCTCGGGGCGATGCCCCTGCGGGCCTCGGCCACGCACTGGAGCCGGAGGATCGAGGACGTGTTCCGCGCCACGCCGCCGGTGGCGGTGCGTTTCGACGGCGCGGGCGCGGCCGACGCGAACGCGGTGTTCTTCGAGACCGCCCACGAGCCCTGGCTGAACCTCGCTGAGCGGCTCGCCGCCGGCCAGCGCTGCCCCGAGTGGTTTTGGCGGGCCGCGGTGCCGCAATGGGATCCGGCGAGTCCGGTCGCCGAAACCCTGCGCCAATGTTTCCGCGTGCTGGCGGAACGCGGCGGACTCGCGCTCACGATCGTGCTGGGCCTGCGGCTTCATGCGCAGGGGGTGTTGCCCGCCCTGCTGCGCGCCCTGGAGCGAGAGGACCTGGCGCCGCTGCGGATTGAAACCTCAAGCGCTGCCGACGATCAAGTCCCCGCCGACTTTCGACCCAGCGCGGATTCCGCTCCGAGGATGGAAGCGGAGTTTGCCCTGTGTTGGGGCGCGCGCGACGCGCGTACTCACTGGCTCGCGTCGCTGGTGCTCGCGCGCAACACCGCGTCGGGCACACCGAGCGCACTCGCACTCTCGCTAGCGTCAGCCCCGCTGCCCGGGCTCGTGCGCCACCTGGTGCAGGAGTGGACCGAACCCGCGTCGCATGGAAAGCCTACGGATGCCGTCCTGCCCATCGCCCCGGCGGGGATTTGGCCCACGACGGAGAAACCCGACGGGACCGCGGCGTTGTCGCTCGCGCCCACCGACCATGCCGTCACGCGCGCCGGCGGCCTCTTTTTCGCTGTTCCGCTGCTGGCCCGCGCCGGCCTTACGCGGCACCTCACGACGCTTGCCGAAGGACCGCGGTCGGTGCTGCCGTGGCAGATCCTTCGCCTCGCGCTGCGCCACGCCCGCGTGCCCGCCAACGATCCGCTGCTGCTCGCGCTCGAAGCGATTCCGCCCGTCGTCGAGCCCGTCGGCCGGTGGCTGCTCGCCGCCCACCGTCAGGCCGTGCGCCTCACGGGCCTGACCTTGCGTCAGCTCATCGATCGGCCGGCGCTGGTGACGCTTTCGCCCACGCACATCGATGTCCTGTTTCGTCCGGGCGAAGCCGACATCCGGATCCGTTCCGCCGGTCTCGACCTTGACCCCGGTTGGGTGCCGTGGCTGGGACGCGTGATTGCCTTTCATTACAGCCGTGAAACGTAGCCGTCCTTCCCGGTGGAGCAGCCTGTCCCCAGGCTGCTTAAGCCCGTCGGCAGTTCCTATTCGCGTCGCGCCCCGCGCGCTTAACCCAACGGCCTGAGGACAGGCCGTTCCACCTTTGTCCAAGCCCACGCTCACCCATCTCGCCCTCGCTGCCGTCGCCCACCGCGCCGGCCCGGCGCCCGATCCCGTTCCGCCCGAGGCGAACTTTCTCGCGGAACAGGCGCGCGGCCTGCCGTCGGAACCGGCCGCGCTCGCGACACTCGTGCGCGATGCCCTGCGCAAGCCGTCCGCGGAGGACGCCCCGTTGGCGCGGCTCGCGACGGCGTGGAGCCTCTCGCTCGCCGAAACCCTGTCGCTCGCGCTCGCGGCCGCCGTGGAGCAGGACCTGATGGTCGGCCGCGCGCTGGCCTATGTGCAGGCTCCGGTCGGCGGCGCGCGTCCCACGCTCGGTTTGCTCGCGGCGGCGTTCGGTCCGCTCGATGGCAAGGAGGCGGCCGGGCCGGCGCGGCTCGCGCACCAGGCCGCCTTTCACAGCGGCGCGCTCGTGCTGTCGAACGAAGGCGCCTCGCTGCCCGAGCGGGCGGTGACCGTGCCGCTGCCGCTCTGCCTTGCTTTCAGCCGCGAGGAGGCCGCGTGGCCCGGCGGAGTGATCGACGACGCCGACGTCCACGTGCCGCTGCCGGAGTCGATGCGGGAACAGTGCCGCCGCCACGCGACCGCGCTTGGCCAGCCTCACGCCCCCGCGCTCATCCTGCGCGCGGCCGCAGCCGAGGAGCCGCGCGCCGCCGCCGCTCTCATCGCGCGCGCGCTGCAGAAGCGGCCATTTCTCATCGAACAGGTAAATCCCGCCGGGCTCTCCGCCTGGTTGCTGCTGCGTGAACTCGTGCCGGTCTTCCTCGCCGACGTCGCGCCCGGCGAGACCAAGACCGTGTCGCCACTTTCCCACTACGACGGCCCGATCCTCGTGGCGGCCACCCTGGATGGCGCCGTGGACGTGCCCGGACGCGAGGTCACGTCATGGACGCTCCCGCTGCCCACCCTCGAGGAGCGCACGGAACTTTGGCGCACCGCGCTGCCGGGCGGTTCGGCCGACACGCTCGCGCGGAGCCATCGGCTCGGGCCCGCCCGCATCGCGCAACTCGGCCGGCTCGCCGCGCATCAGGCCCGTCTCGACGGCCGTTCGTCGCCGAACGCCGGCACCGTGCGCGTCGTCTCCCGCTCGGGCGAGGGCTCGGGCCTCGACTCGCTCGCTCAGCTCGTGGCCGAGCCGATACCGGATGAGGCGCTCGTGCTCGGTCCGGAGCTCCGCCGCGAACTCGAGGCCCTGGTCGCGCGGTGCCATCAGCGTGACGGCCTCGCGACGCAACTCGGCGCCGCGGCGTCGGCGCGCTACACGGCTGGCGTGCGCGCGCTGTTCGTCGGTCCCTCCGGCACCGGCAAGACGCTCGCGGCGGGCTGGCTCGCCACGCGGCTGGGCCTGCCCCTCTACCGCGTCGATCTCTCGAGCATCACGAGCAAGTACATCGGCGAAACGGAGAAGAACCTCGCCCGGCTGCTCGCGCGAGCGGAACGAACGGAGGCGGTGCTGCTGTTCGACGAAGCCGACTCGCTCTTCGGCAAGCGGACGGAGGTGCGCGAATCGAACGATCGTTTCGCCAACACGCAGACGAACTACCTGCTGCAGCGGATCGAGACTTTCGACAGCATCGCGATTCTCACGAGCAACAGCCGGGGCCGGTTCGACACGGCGTTTTCGCGCCGGCTGGATTTGATCATCGAGTTCCCCGCGCCCGGTCCCGCGGAGCGCCGCGCGCTCTGGCAGGCGCACCTCGGGGAAAAGCACGGCCTCTCGATGCAGGAACTCAATCTCGTCGCCGGCCAGTGCGACTTCGCGGGCGGCCAGATCCGCAACGTCGTGCTTTCCGCCGCCGTCGCCGCCCGCGGCAACGGGCAAGTGATAGACTTCGGCAAACTGGTCCAGGCGCTGCAGGCCGAGTATCGGAAGGCCGGCCGCCCGGTGCCGGCGGCGCTGGGGGTGACGCGGGCATGAGTATTCGAGCTCTTCTTTCCTGGGAGCGCCGGGGGGCCACCCCGCCCGAATCCCCCCCGCCCGGGGGGGGG